>JARDZQ010000065.1 GCA_029240775.1 Rubrobacteraceae bacterium
GCGCTCGGCGACTTCTCCAGCGGCAGGAACGAGTGCGCCCCGTTCCCCGCGAAGAGCCCGCGCGCCTTCTCTCCTTCGAAGAGATCCTCTGCCAGGCCGCGGGCCGGGCGGAGGGCGCGCACCGCCGAGGCCGCTAGCGCTACGGGGTGGCGGATGAGGCGCGGCGAGCCGACGAAGTAGGATGCCAGTCCGGGAGCGTCCTCGGCCACGCCCTTCATAAGCCTCTCGTAGGCGCGGGCGTCGGAGCCTAAAGCGGCGGCCGTCTCCTGCACGGAGCGCTCGAGGACGGCGGCGCCGTCGTCGAAGGGGTGGGCGAGCGGGGCCGGGGGGTGGACCCACTCGAGGCCGTGCTCCTCGAGCGGTAGCTGCCGGAAGAACGGCGAGGCGTACCCCAGCGGATGGATGGCGGAACCCAGGTCGTGGATGAAGCCGGGGAGCGTTATCTCCGCCGACCGCGTGCCCCCGCCAACCGTCTCCCCGGCCTCCAGCACCGCCACCGAGCGGCCACCTCTGGCTAGCTCCACGGCGGCGGCGAGCCCATTCGGCCCTGCGCCGACGACTACCGCATCGTAGACACCGCCTCCGGTCACGTGCCCCGGCGCCGCATCAAGCCGCGCATCCAGCGTCCCGCGCCAACCATCGTGTAGAGCATGGACCGGGCGCCCGCGTTGTGCCAGAGGTTCTTAATCTGCGACCACTGCAGCTTCGGGTCCACGCAGACCTTCTCCATCGTCACAGGCTCGTTCACGCCGAAGTGCGCGGCGAGCGATTTGAGGACGTGCGTCCAGATTCGCTCCTGCTCCGTGGCGCCCATGATACGGAAGCCGATCTCGTAGACCGGATCGTTGGCGCGCGCGAGAGACTGGATCTGGGCGACGGTGGTACCGTCCTCGTCCGTATACGCCGAGAAGGTGTTCCAGCCGGACTCGGGATGGCCTTCGGGGGTCATGACGGTAAAAGACTCGTCGTCGGCGTAGATCACGCGCACCCCGGTGTACACGGGCATGCCGCCGACGGAGGCGCTTATGAAGAGCACCTCGCCGGGTGCTACGCCGGCCATCGAGGGGTAGAATCGGCTGTTGGGCGGCTGGAACTCCGGAAACCGCTCCTTCCAGATGCGCACGGCCTCTTCGGGCGTCACTTCGACGCCTGCGAGATGTACCCGGTAGGTCTTCTGCCAGAGCTGTCCGAAGCCCTGCAACGCCCCGACCTCACGCCTGCCCTGTACGTTCACGTTGGCGGCGCCGGCCGGTACGTCGGAGACCTCCAGCCTCTCCACGCGCTGCGCCCAGAAGGCGGCGTCGCGCGGCTCGCGGCTGGGTTGGCGTTCTTCGCCGCGCCCTTCGCTTTGTGGCGTCTGGTCGGTCATGGAAGCCTCCCTTTGGTCAAGGCCTCAGGTTTCAGGTCTCTGCTGGTGCCTGATACCTGAAGCCTGATGCCTTCTGTTTATCCACCGCAGCGGGGTGGTGATCACGTGTAGCGCCGAGAGGATCAGGGCGTTGTGGCGGATGTTCTTGTAGCGGCGCCACTGCCGTTTGGGGTCCACGCAGACGATGCGGGTCTCGACCTCGCTCGTAGCGCCGAAGTGAGCGGCCACGTTCTTTAGCGTGCGTTGCCAGGTCCTGTCTTCCAGCCTGTGGAGGCCGAGAGGCATCATGAGCTCGTAGAGCGGGTCGTTCGCGCGGATGAGGAGGTGGGCCTGGGCGACGGTCGTGGCGTCTTCGTCCGTGTGGGCACTGAAGGTGATCCAACCCGAAAAAGGGTGCCCCTCGGGCGTCATGTAGGTGAAGGACTCCTCGTCGGAGTAGAGGACCATGACGCCGCTGAGGCCGCCCAAGAGAGCGACGGCGCCGGGCACGAGCCCGCCCGCGGGCACGCGGAAGCCCTTCTCTCCGAACCCGGAGAGCTCGGGGAACCGCGTCCGCCAGGCTTCGACGACCTCGGCAGGCGACGCGCTCGCGCCTTCCAGGCGCACCTTATAGGTCTTCTGCCACATCTTGCCGAAGCCCTGCAGAGGACCGACCACCCGGCGGCCCTCGACGTTGGGGCCCGCGGTCCCCTCCAGCGTCTTCACGTAGCGTGCCCAGTGGGTGGCGTCGCGGGGTTCGCGGCCGAGCTGCGGTTCCTCGTGCCGCTGCTTGGCCCGTGGGCTTTGCTCTCTCATCTTAGCTCGCTTCCCGGTTTCAGCGAAAACCTGAAGCCTGAGACCCCTCTACGCCGCTCCCGCCCGGACGGCCTCCTCCTCCGAGTCGTAGATACCGATAGCGTCGTCGAGGCGTGTGATCTGGAAGATGTTGCGGTAGTGCTCGGATAGACCGTAGGTCAGAAGCCTCTGCTTTTCGCGGTTGACGCGGATGAGCAGCGTGACCAGGAGCCCGATGCCGCTACTGTTCATGTACTCGAGGCCCTCGAAGTTCAGTACTATAGCGTGCACCTTCCCGTCGCTCGCCTGGTTGTAGGCGTCCATCAGGACACCCTCGGCGAACGCGGTCAGCTCACCCTTCACGTCGATGACGCTCACGTCATCGTTCACCTTGCGCACGTCCATCTTTACCTGTGCCTGGGGCATATCCTCTCTCCTTTCCCGGTTTATCAGCCTGACTCCCTCGAACTCGCCGCGCAGGGCATGTAGCGAGCCGTGCAACTCCTCCGCGCCCATATCTCAGGCTGCCCCGCTCAGGGCCGACTCCTCGTCCGGAAAGACGCTCACGAAGTCCGAGAGGCGGGTGATGTTGAAGATCTCGACGTAGTGGTCGGAGAGCCCGTAGGCCACGAGGCGGCGCTTTGCGGCGCGCGCCCTGGCGAGCAGGCCCACGATCAGGGCTATCCCGGTCGAGTTGATGTAGTCTACCTCTTCGAAGTTGAGGAGGATGGTCTCCGGGTTGTCCCTCTCCGCCTCGGCGTAGGCGGTATCGAGGGCCTCCTCGGCGAAGCCGTTGATCTCTCCTCGCAGGTCGAGCACGGCGCCGCCGGGTTCCCGGCGCACCTCCACCTCCAGGTGTCGCACAGCCATCACTTCCCTCCTTCCGCTCGGTCGTCGAGGTGCAGGATCAACTCGACTGTGTGGTGGTGCTCGTCGCCGGTCACGTTCATCTCGTCGACCATGCTCTTGATGAGGAAGAGCCCCCAGCCGCGCGGGGTCTGCACGCCCTCCAGCTTGGCCTCGAGGTCCGGTATCTCGGAGTCGAAGGCCGGCGGCCCGCTCCCCTCGTCGGTGATCTTGACGAAGAGCTCGGCGTCGGAGGCAGAGACCTCTATGACGACGGGCAACTCCGCCCTGTAATGGTTACCGTGCTCCATCGCGTTCATCGTCGCCTCGGCCACGGCCGTCTTGAGCCGCTCGAGGGTCGGAGCCGGCAACCCGAGCCCCTCCACGGCCCCGGCGACCTTCTCCATCGCCCGGCGCTCGTTGCCCGGCTCGCTGGGCACGCTCACCTCGGCGAGCGTCCGTCGGGCTCCGCTCCTGGGTGCCGTCACAGCTCCTCCGATCTCTCCAGGGTGACCAGCGTGATGTCGTCCTCCTGCTCCCAGCCCTCTCCCGTGAAGCGAGTGAGCTCGGAGAGGAGGAAGCTGATCAGGGCAGAGCCGCCCGAGCGGTGGGTGCCGACGAGCCCCTGCAGCCTCGGGAAGCCGAACATATCGTGGCGCGGGTCGTGCGCCTCGACGAGGCCGTCGCTGTAGAACAGGACGCTCTCGCCCTTCTCGAGCACGATCTCCTTCTCCTCGTAGTCCATCCCCGTCATCAGGCCGAGTGGCATCCCCGTCGCCCGCAGCTCCTCCGCCCCCTCCGAGCGTCCGGCGCGCCGCCTGTAGGGCAGGTCGTGGCCGGCGTTGGCGTACAGCAACCGGCCGCTCTGGGGGTCCAGGACGGCGTAGAGGCAGGTGACGAACATGTTCGGCGGGATGTCCTGCACCAGCACCTCGTTGACCCGCTGGAGGACCTCGCCCGGCGAGAACAGGCGCTGGGCAGCGGCCCTCAGCATGGTGCGCGTCGTCGCCATCACCAGCGCGGCGGGCACGCCCTTGTCAGTGACGTCCCCGACGACGAGACCGAGGCGTCCGTCTTCCAGGTCGACAAAGTCGTAGAAGTCGCCGCCGACCTCGCGGGCCGGCTGGTAATAGGCCGCCACGTCGTAGCCAGGAAGCTCTGGCAGGGTCTTCGGCAGGAGGGTCTGCTGGATCAGGCGCGCAACCTTGAGCTCCTGCTCGATGCGCTCCCGCTCCTGGGCCTCCTGCTGCTGCTGCCTGACGAGCTGGGCCACCCGCACAGCCGGAGCCGTCTGGGTGGCCAGATCACTGAGAAGCTTTCTATCATCCGCCGAGTACTCCTGCTGGGAGAGGCGCGGGCCGAGATTGAGGATACCTATAAGCTCACCCTGGCTCACGAGCGGCACAACCAGCTTGACGCCGGTCTCCTTCATCTCCCTTAGCGCCGGGGAGTCAAGCTCCAGCTTCTCGACCTCGACCACCCCCGAGACGCTCGCGAGGTAGGTGAGGATTGGGTCGTTCGGCGCTATATCCAACTCGGGCGCCGTCTGGTGCGGCACGTCCGTAACGGCGGGCGTCTCGGAGCCAGGCGCCTTGCGCCCGTCGCGCCGCAACAGGTTCTGCCAGAACCCCTTCCTGTTCTTTGTCTGAGCTGTCATCTGACCTCCTTGCCCGCCATTGTAGGCACCGACCGTCTCCAAAGCGTTACGAAAAGCGTTACGGAACTCCTCTCACCCGAGAATTATCTCGCATCTCGCTTCACCTTTCCTCTCCCCGTACCCGAGCCAGCGGGCACAGCCAAAGGCGAGCGTGCGCCGGCTGCACCGTCTCCCTCACCACCCCGACGAGGTCCCTGCTCAATGTCTCCAGGTTCGTCTCGTCCCTGAGCCTGACGGAGAAGGCTTCGAGTAGCCGTATTGCTCGAAGAGAAGCGGGGTACTGGCGGCCGTGATCGCCAGCGCCAGCAACAGGACCGCCATCCAGGCGACCCGCAGCGCCAGAAGCCAGCGTCCCCGCGGCTCGTCGGCGGCTACTTGCGGCGCTCTCACGTTAGCTCCTTCGCTCTGCAGCGCCACCGGAAGAACCCCGCAACCACAGCGAAGCATGGGCGGGCTGCATGGTTTCCCGCACGACCGCCACCAGCGCATCGTTCAGCTGATCGAGGTCGGTCTCGTCCCTGAGCGTTGCGCCGAAAGCCTCCAGGGTCCTGGCCGCGTCGTACTTCCCCCGGTAGAAACGCCTGTCTATGAAGCTCTGGATGCGGCGGCGCAGAGGGTTGAACAGCGCGGCTATAGCCAACGTGGAGGCCACCACTGCGAGCTGTGACTCCCCGCCTGTGAGGCCGCGGAGGACGTACTGCAGGGTGACCACGCTACCAAGGTAGACCAGCACCAGCGTGGCCGTCAGGGTCCCATACACCAGGGCCCGGTTGATGACCACGTCGATGTCGTAGAGGCGCGAGCGCAGGATCGCCACCCCGATCGAGAGCGGGATCAGCAGCAGGAACCCGTAGACGACCGTCTCGCCCACCAGCTCTCCGAGCGGCCCGGCCCGCCCTACGGCCGGTACGAACTCGTAGAGAAAGACGGCCGCCACGAACCCCGCGAGCGCCGCCGAGAAGCCGAAGACCACCCACTTGGTCTGCTGGCGCTGAGCGGGGCTGGACACGCGCGCGTAGCGGTAGACCTGGGCTACCATCAGGCTGCCGATAAAGACGAAGAAGAGGGGATCAGTCAGGGCGGCGGGCGAAGATCTCGGGAAGAAGACGTCGGGCACGAATAGCAGCGCCGTCGCGACGGCGAGCCATCGCGTCCAGCGGGGCACGAACCTGCCATCCGGGAAGAGGTAGAGAAAGATACCGAAGGACACCTGGCCGGCGTAGTTCAAGAGATCGGCTGGCAGCCCGAATGCGGGGTGCGCGTCGGCCAGGTCGGTGATCGCCGCCCCGCCGAACACCAGGAGCGTGAACGAGGCGAACAGCGCCATCTGGTCCTCCGAGCGGCGCCAGAAGATAACCGCAGCCACTGCGAAGAAGACCAGCACGACGAAGACGGAGAGCCCGACGCCGACGTACGCAGCGTAGAACTCGGGCGAGATGCCAAGCTGTTGCAGGTCCCTAGCGCCTTCTTGGGTCAGCCTTCCCGAATCGACGCACGCCGCGCCCATGCACGTCTCTCGATACAGCGCGTAGGCGTAAGGGATGCCCGCGGCGTCCAGCCCGAGAACGGCCACGGCCACGACGATCCACGCCACCCGGGCGAAGTGAAGCCGGCGGCCGCGCAGGAGGTTGGACGGAGAGTCGCGCCGCCTCGTCTCCGCCGGCGCGGAGCGAGGGCTCATGGCTGCGCCTCCGAGTCCTCGAGTCTAAGCCCGCACTGCCAGAGCGAGGCGTGGGCCGGTTGCAGCGTCTCCGTCACAACCCCCACGAGATCGTCACCCAGGGCATCCAGGTCGGTCTCCTCGCGCAACCGTGCGCTGAAGGCAGCCAGGGTCGCGACGGCGCCTATGCCCTCGTCGACCAGGATCTCACCCGGCGTGCGCCCGCTGAAGAGCGCGAGCAGGAAGCTGCCCGCGGCCAGGGTCACGCACAGCGCGCATACAGACCAGGCGAGCCAGACGGCACGTCGGCTCATCCTTGCGACTCCCGGTTCGAACGTTCGGCCTCCCCTGCCGGCGTCATAACGACCACACCCTACACTACGCCCGTCTCCCTAACGTTACGGCGAGCGGTCTCTCTACTATTTTCCTACGCCCTCTCCCGGTCCGCCGTCGGCGAGTCCCCCCTTGCGCGAGGCGCTCCCCGGCTAGGAGGCCGCGCCGTCTTTCGAGGACGGCTTTATGTTCTGGTTGAGCCGGAAGAGGTTGTCCGGGTCGTACTTGGCCTTGAGTGCGACCAGGCGCCTGAACTTCTCCACGACGACGCCCCCGTCCACCACCGCGTAGCCAGGAACCGAGTGTCCCCCGCCGCGCACCGCCACCTGGACGTCGTGCTCGCGCGAAGTTCACCGCGGCGATCACGTCAGCCACGCCGGCGCAGCGTGCGATCACGGCTGGCCGACGGTCGATCATGCCGTTGAAGACGGCGCGCGCGGCGTCATAGCCGTCGTCCCGCGACCGCAGCAACTCGCCGCGGAACTTGGCCCTCAGCTGCTCGAAGTCGGCCTCGTCCAACCCGTCGCTCTGCGGCACTCCCCCGAGGGTGATGTTCTGGTTAGCCTTGAGTCCTCCTCTATCTCGGACTCGCAACCGGACTAACGTAGCGGACTTCTTCCGGCAGTGTGTCCCCCAAATGAGTGATTTTCTGCCGGGGATGGCCCGACGGGGCGTCAAAGAAGGGCGCCTTCCCCGATGCTACCCTTACGTAAGACGACACGAGGGGTGAGGGTTGCGAGAGATAGAATCGGCTGAGATCACGAACGCGGTGCGTGAGCTGTGCATCGAAGCGAACACACGCCTGCCGGAGGACCACCTGTCGGCGCTGCGGCGTGCGCTCGAAGAGGAGGAGTCCCCCCTGGGGCGGGAGGTGATCGGGGAACTGCTCGAGAACGCGCGCGTGGCGCGCGAGCGGTGCGTCGCTTTCTGCCAGGACACGGGCTACGCGGTCTTCTTCGTCGAGCTCGGGAGCGAGGTCCGCGTGGTGAGAGGCGAGCTCGGCGAAGCGATAGACGAGGGCGTCCGC
>JARDZQ010000066.1 GCA_029240775.1 Rubrobacteraceae bacterium
CTCCCTGAAGAACATCGAGCGGGCCATAAGCGACTCGGACATCGGCCTCAACCCCCAGAACGACGGCAAGATCATCCGCCTCCCCATACCCGAGCTCACAGAGGAGCGGCGCCGCGAGCTGATCCGGGTCGCCAGGAGCATGGCCGAGGAGGGCCGGGTCTCCGTGCGCAACGTCCGGCGCGACGAGATGCGCGACGTGCACGAGCTGCGCAAGATGGGGGAGATCTCCCAAGACGACGAGCACCGCGCCGAGGAGGAGCTCCAGAAGCTTACGAACGATTACGTGAAGCGCATAGATGCCGCTCTGGCGGACAAAGAAGCGGAGCTTCTGGAGGTCTAGGAGCTGGAACCTGTCCGTAAACATCCCGGAGGAGGACCTCGGCCAGCCGCCGAGCCACGCGTCCTAACCCGCGTTGACGAGCGCCGCACCCCGCGCCACGTCGCCGTGATCATGGACGGCAACGGGCGCTGGGCCGAGCGCCGGCGGCTCCCCCGGGCTGCAGGGCACCGCGCTGGCGTCGAGGTCCTCACCCCCCTGCTCGAGGCCGCCGGCCGCGTTGGCGTTAGGACGCTCACCCTCTACGCCTTCTCGACGGAGAACTGGGCGCGCCCCGAGGATGAGGTGGACACGCTGATGTCCCTTTTTCTCGAGACGGCTCACGCGAAGGTTCCCGACCTGAACGAGCGGGGCGCGAGGCTACGCTTCCTCGGGCGCCGCGAGTACCTACCCGCCTCGGTACTGGAGGCCATCCAGGAGGCCGAGGAGCTCACCGCACACAACGACAAGCTCGACGTCTACGTCGCCCTGAACTATGGCGGTCGCTCGGAGATCGTGGACGCCGTCAGGCGTATCGTCGCCGACGGCCTCTTGCCGGAGGACGTGGATGAGGCGACCTTCGCCCGCTACCTCTACGCCCCGGAGGTCCCCGAGGTGGACCTCGTGATCCGTACGAGCGGCGAGCTACGCGTCTCGAACTTCCTGCTCTGGCAGATAGCCTACGCCGAGTTCTACGTGACCGACACTCTGTGGCCGGACTTCTCGCAGGAGGAGTTCCTGCAAGCCATAGAATCCTTCGCGTCTCGATCCCGGCGGCGCGGCGGGGTCTAGAAGGCGCCGGTGCTCAGGCGGCGGGCCGTCACCGCCCTCGTCCTGGCGCCCATCGCGCTCGGTGCCATCGCCCTCGGGAAGTGGGCCGTCCTCCTCGTCGTCCTGCTGGTCACGGTCGGCGCAGCCTACGAGCTCTCACGCGCCCTGAACCCGCTCCCGTTTCTCGCGGCGCTGGGGGCTGGCGCGGCCCCCATCCTCCTTGCCCTCCCCTACGGCCCGACGGGCATCCTGGCCGGGGCCCTGCTGGCGCTGCCGTGGGCCCTGTTCTGGCTGGCGGGTAAGCCTGAGACCCGTACCCTGAGAGCTGTCCTCGCGGTGCTCCTGATGGCGCTCTGGGTCGGCGCCCCGCTCGCCCACCTCGGTCTCTTCCCGCGCTCGCGCTACGGCGTGGTCCTTATCCTCATCGCCGTGGTGGGACCCTGGATCTCGGACTCCGGCGCGTACTTTGCCGGACGCTTCTTCGGCCGGCACCTGCTCTTCCCGAGCCTGAGCCCGAACAAGACGCTCGAGGGCAGCCTGGGCGGTCTCTTGGCCACGATGCTTGTCGTGGGCTTCGTCTCCTACCAGTTCCTGGGCTTCGGCCTGGCGAAGGCGGCGATCATCGGCGCCGGCGTCTCGCTATTCTCCCAGACCGGCGACCTCTTCGAGTCCACCCTCAAGCGTATCCTGGACGTGAAGGACCTCGGACACTTCCTCCCGGGCCACGGAGGCGTTCTCGACCGCGTGGACAGCCTGCTATTTACCGCCCCCGCGGTATACTACATCTCGTTGCTCGTATGAGATCTCTACTTACATCCCCGCCGTGAGGCGCCGCCTGACCATCCTGGGCTCGACCGGCAGCGTGGGCCGCCAGGCCCTCGATGTCGTGCGCACCCACCCCGACCTCTTCGACGTCGTGGCCCTCTCCGCGAACTCGGATGCACAGACGTTGCGGCGTCAGGCAGTGGAGTTCGAGCCCGAGCGGATCGCTCTGGAATCCCCCGATTTCCCGGCTCGAAGCGGCTTCGGCTGCGAGCTCCTGACAGGCCCAGGCTCCGCCGAGCACCTGGCCCGGGAGCCCGCCGACGTCGTCCTGAACGGGATCGTCGGCTTCGCGGGTCTGGCCGCGACGGTGGGGGCGCTCGAGGCGGGCAACACGCTCGCTCTGGCCAACAAGGAATCCCTCGTCACCGGTGGCGAGTGGGTAATCGGCCTGGCCGCCTCAGGCCAGATCCTGCCCGTAGACTCCGAGCACTCGGCGATCTTCCAGTGCCTGGAGGGCGCCGAAGGGGTTAGCGGGGTGCTGCTGACGGCCTCGGGCGGGCCGTTCTTCGCCCTGGAGAAGTCGCGGCTGCTTGAGGTCGGGCCGGAGGACGCGCTCAAGCACCCGACCTGGAGAATGGGGCCCAGGATCACGATCGACTCGGCCACCATGATGAACAAGGGGCTCGAGGTAATTGAGGCCCGCCACCTCTTCGGCATCCCTTACGACGACGTGCGCGTCACTGTCCACCGCCAGTCGGTGGTCCACGGCGGGGTGTTCTTCGAGGATGGCTCGGTGGTCCTGCACGCCGCTCTCCCGGACATGAAACTTCCGATAGCCTACGCCCTGCTTTATCCGGAGCGGGCGGACGTGGGTACGCTCCGCGTTCCTTTCGACAACACCACCTGGACCTTCGAGGAGACGCGCGACGACCTGTTCCGCTGCCTGCCGCTTGCGGTCGAGGCCGGACGCGCCGGCGGCGCGTACCCGGTCGCCCTCAACGCCGCCAACGAGGTCGTCGTCGAGGCTTTCCTCGACGGTCAGCTACAGTTTCTGCAGATACCCGACGTGATCGAGGAGGTCCTCGACGCCGTACCCGACCTCGGACCGATGCACAGCCTGGAGGCGATCTCCTCTGCCGACGCCTGGGCTCGCGAAGAGGCCGCACGCCGCACCCGAAGGGCGGCCCTCCGTTGACCGTCATCGTCGCCATACTCGGCCTGATCTTCCTGATCGTCGTCCACGAACTCGGGCATATGCTGGCAGCAAAAGCCCTCGGCGTCAGGGTCCCCGAGTTCGGCGTCGGCTTCGGCCCACCCCTCATAAAGAAGAAGATCGGTAACACCATCTATTCTTTCCGCATAATACTTCTGGGTGGGTTTGCGAAGATGGCGGGGATGAACGACGGTGCGGAGGGTCCTGACACCTTCCCGGCCAAGGCCCTGTGGCGGCGGGCGCTCATCATCTTCGCGGGGCCTTTCGCGAACATCCTCGCTGCCATAGCCATACTGGCGGTGGTATTGATGACCAGTGGGGCGGTGACGGGCGTCGAGCCCGAGGTAAGGCAGGTAGAGCGTGATTCGATGGCCGAGCGGGTCGGCATCCGGCCCGGGGACAGGCTGGTGGCGGTGGATGGTGAGCGCATCGGGGCGTGGGAGGGTTTTACGCGGGAGGTGGAGAACCGGCGTCCGGGGCAGGAGATCTCGGTCACCGTCGAGCGTGGCGGTGAGGAGAGGACGTTCACCGGCAAGCTCGGTGCTGACCCCCAGAACCCGGACGTGGCGCTCGTGGGCGTACGGCCCGAGATCGAGACTACTACTTACGGGCCGTTCGAGGCCGTCGGGATGGCGGTCGCGCAGGTGATAAGGGTGACAGGCTTGCTCGGCGCCTTTGTCGTGGACCTGGCGACCGGCGAGCGCAGCTTCTACAACAACGTCACCGGACCCGTTGGGATCGCCTCCGTAGGGAGCGCATCGGTGGAGCAGGGGTTCTTCCCGCAGCTTCTGGCCCTGATCAGCCTGAACCTCGCGTTGTTCAATCTGCTGCCCCTGCTGCCGCTCGATGGGGGTCACCTCTTCTTTATCGCGGCGGAGAAGGTACTGGGGCGTCCGGTCAGGCAGGAGACGATGGGCAGGATCGCGGCTCTGGGGATAGCGCTCGTGCTCGTGCTGTTCGTGTTCGCAACCTACGCAGACCTTAGTAAAATCTTCACGGGACAGCCGTTTATCCCGGAGTAAGATAGGCCCAGGAGGAAGATGACAGAGGCAGCACTGCAGCAGCGTCCGATCACGAGCCGGCAGATAAAGGTTGGCGACGTCACCATAGGCGGGGGCGCGCAGGTCGCCGTACAGTCGATGACGAACACGATGACCAACGACGTCGAGGCGACTGTCCAGCAGGTCTATGATCTCAACGCCGCGGGCGCGGATCTCGTGCGCGTCTCCGTCAACGGCTCCAAGGCCCTCAAGGGCTTCAAGGAGGTCGTCTGGCGCTCCCCTGTACCCCTTATCGCAGACATCCACTTCGACTACCGGATGGCTCTGGGGGCCGCCGACGGCGGGGCTGCCTGCGTGCGCATAAACCCCGGCAACATCGGCGGAGACGACCGTTTCAGGGCCGTGATCGAGAAGTGCCAGGAGACCGGCGCCGCGATGCGCATCGGGGTCAACTCCGGCTCTGTGGAGAAGCGCTTCTGGGAGTTGCCCAAGGCCGAGGCTCTCGTCGCGAGCGCTCTACACAAGGTCGAGATCGCCGAGGAGATGGGCTTCTTCAACTTCAAGGTCTCGCTCAAGGCCAGCCACGTCCCCGAGATGGTCGCGGCCAACAAAGAGTTCCGAAGGCACTCCGACGCACCCTTGCACCTCGGCGTCACCGAGGCAGGGACCAAGCTTCCCGGCGCCATAAAGAGCGCGGCCGCGCTCGGGCAGCTACTGCCCTACGGCATAGGCGACACCATCCGCATCTCGCTCGCCGAGGACCCGGTAGAGGAGATACCGGTAGCGTACCAGATCCTCTCCGCCCTCGACCTTAGGCACCGCGGGCCGAACGTCATCGCCTGCCCGAGCTGCGCCCGTACCCTTGGCTTCGACGTCATAGGTATGGCCGCCCGGGTCGAGGACAGGCTCAAGCACTACGAGGACCACTTTACCGTCGCGGTCATGGGCTGTGTCGTCAATGGACCCGGTGAGGCGAGGGACGCGGACTATGGCGTAGCCGGCGGCAAGGACGACGGCGTCATCTTCGCCAAAGGCCAGCCGCTAAGGAAGGTGCACCGCGACGAGATCTTCTCAAGCCTCTTCGAGGAGATAGAGAAGGACGGCTGGAAATAGTAAGGACTTTCCCAGGATTCCGGCCAATGCGGCGTCTCGGAGTTCGCCCGAGTTAGATTCTACGAAGCTCCTATCGTGCGTAGCCCCTGTCCTCTGGGAGAGCCAGCACTCCTACTTACGGCTTGCGGCATAATTGCTAGTTGGGCCTACTCGTTCAATCTTGGATGGGAGAGAGCATGCAGTTCACCGCGACTGCTCGTAGTCTCGGGATCTTCTCGGCTGCTGCGACCGTTATCCTGCTGGTTGCCTATGCGGTAACGCTCGCCGTGGGGTTGGCGTCACTGGAGTCTGCGCAGCAGCCGATCGGCGACCCGATGTTCACGATCCTCGAGGTCCTGATCATCATCATGATGCCGGTAATGGTCGCGCTCATGGTGGTGGTGCACGCCTGGGCCCCGGTGCACGCCAAGGCGCTCAGTCTGATCTCCCTCGTCTTCATGAGCCTGCTCGCCGGGGTGACATGCAGCCTGCACTTTGTCATCTTGACCTTGAGCCGCCTGCCTGAGTTCACCGGGCAGCCGTGGCTGCCGCTGGTCTTCTCGTTCAGCTGGCCATCGATCGCATATGCTCTCGACATCTTGGGCTGGGACGTCTTCTTCGCGCTCTCGATGTTGTTCGCCGCCCCGGTCTTCCGGGGGAGCCGCCTGGCGGCCTGGATCCGCGTGCTGATGATCGCCAGCGCAGTGCTTGCCCTGGCCGGCTTGAGCGGGGTCGTGGCCGGTGACATGCAGCTGCGAAACATAGGCATAGTCGGCTACGTCGGGGTGTTTCTCGTCGTGGCAGCGCTGCTGGTTGTCTTGTTTTATAGGGCGAGACCGCTAGAAGCCTGACACGCGCAGCAATCTGGCGTGAGATCGGCGGCAATAGAGGTCGGGAGAACCGCGGCGATGGTGTTCGGACTGGCCCTGGTGGTCGGGGTGGCGACCATGGCTCTGGCGGCGGTGTCGGGAGACCCTTTGAAGCTGGAGCAGGCAAACTACATAGACGCCCTGACTCGGTTGACAGGCGCCATCAACAACCCCATGCTCAGGATAGACAACAACTCCACCAACGCTTCGGCGACGGCGTTGGAGCTGCGGGTCGAGCCGGGCAAGGCCCCCATGGAGGTCGACTCGGGACGAAGGCGGCCAACCTCAACGCCGACGAGGTGGACGGCGAAGGCGCGGACGAGATCGGGTTGAACCGCTGGGAGCGGATCGAGGCCACCAGCGCTTTCAATTCGCATACTCCCAAGAGCGCGACCGCGCGTTGCCTATCGGGCAAACCGCCCTATCCAAGATGAGGGCGAAAAGGTCAAGAGAGCTAGGCGATAGTTCGCCGAACCCTTCGAAGCGTAGCAGTGGACCGAAGGGGCGCATTGTAACGGCTACATGCAACGCCTCGTGCGACTTCATCAGTCTCCGTACAACGTTGGGGCAAGGGAGGCGAGCGCCAGAGCACAACTCGCCTTGTAACCTACATACTCTGCGATATAATCGGGGGTGCTGGACGAGAGCAAGGGGTCTTACAAGGACCCGTTGCTTTTTTTAGCGTCAAAAGAGGGTGAGAGAGACGGCGAGGCTGGAGAGATTGGCGCAGGTTGTGGAAGGAGCGCTCCCCGCGGGGACGGAGCTCGTAGAAGCCCGGTTCTCCCCGGGGCCCCTCCTGACCCTGCTCGTGGACCGGGAGGACGGCCCGGTGGACCACGAGTTCACCTCGCGGGTCGTCTCCGCCGTCTCGCCGGCCTTGGAAGAAGAGGGCTACGACGGCATGTTCGAGGTCTCCTCGCCTGGGATAGAGCGCCCGCTCACCAAGCCCGAGCACTTCCGGCGCTTCGTAGGTCACGAGGCGAAGGTCCGCCTCGCAGAGCCCATGGAGGGCCGACGCAACTTCACAGGCGTCATCGAGAGCGCTGGTGAGAACGACTTCGTACTAAAACTCTCTGAGGGGGGAGCGGAGGTGGAGCTGCCGTTCGGCTCGGTCTCCCGCGCACACCTCAAGGAGGACATATACAGGTGAATACCGCATTATTGTCGGCGCTACACGAGATAGAGACGGACAAGGGCATCCCGTTCGACACGGTCAAGGAGGTGCTGGAGGAGTCCCTGCTCGCGGCCTACGAGAACCGCGAGGGGGCAGAGGAAGGGGCCAGGGTGGTCCTGGATCGGGAGACCGGCGACCTCAAAGTCATGAAGGACGGGGAGGACATAACCCCCCATGACTTCACGCGCATAGCCGCCCAGGTCATGCGCCAGACCTTCTACCAGCGCCTCAACGAGGTGCACAACGCGCAGCTCCTGGAAGAGTATGGTAACCGGATGGGCGACGTCGTCACCGGCATCGTCCAGCAGGCGCACCGCCGCATGACCATCATAGACCTCGGAAGGGTCGAGGCGATCCTGCCGGCCAGCGAGCAGGTGCCCAACGAGCGCTACGAGAACGGCCAGCGGCTCAAGGTGTACCTGCTGGACATCCGCGAGCCGGGCCGGGGACCTAATCTGGTGTCAGCCGGCGCCACGAGGGGCTCCTGAAGGGGCTCTTCCATCTGGAAGTACCGGAGATCTACGACGGCCTCGTAGAGATAAAGGCGGTCGCGCGAGAGGCGGGGCTGCGCTCGAAGGTCGGGGTGTGGTCGAACGAGCCGGGGATAGACCCGGTCGGCGCGTGCGTGGGGCCGAGGGGCAGTCGTGTGAGGGCCGTGGTCTCCGAGCTCAGGAACGAGAAGATAGACATAATCCAGTGGGACCCTGAGCCCGCGCGCTTTATCGCGAAGGCTCTGAGCCCGGCGCGCGTGCGCGAGGTCTATCTGGACGAGGACGAGAAGCAGGCCGAGGTCATCGTGCCCGACGATCAGCTGAGCCTCGCGATCGGGCGCGAGGGGCAGAACGCCCGCCTGGCGGTGAAGCTCACTGACTGGAAGATAGACATCAAGCCCGAAAGCCAGGCCATCGAGTTCGAGGGCGAAGAGGAGGATTGGGAGCCAGACGAGGACTCTACCATGCACCGTTGCCGCGCCGTGCTGTCCAACGGCCGGCGGTGTGCGAACATGGCGCTCCCCGGTTCACTCTTCTGCGGCATCCCGTCGCACCAGGCGCAGGCCGCGGAGTTCGAGGGCATGGTCGAGGGGGCCCAGGGGGTAACGGATGAGTAAGCGCGTTTACGAGATCGCAAGAGAGCTCGAGCTGGAGAGCAAGGAGGTTATAAGCCGGCTGAAGGAGGCCGGGGTGGAGGTGAAGAGCCACTCCTCCTCCGTCGAGGACCCGGTCTACGAGCGGGTGTTCGGAGCGAACGGCCGCTCCGAGGCCCAGGAAGCCGAGGCGCAAGAAGCGCGCGCCGAGGCGGAGCGCTCGGGCCACGGCGCGACCGTCGCGGCCGCGCCGGCCGAGGAGCCGGTCTCCGCGCCGCAGCCCAGGAAGGAAAGGAAGCGCCGCCGGGTCGTGATCGACGCTAGCGCAACCAACCGGGCCCCGCGGCCCGCTGCCGCGCCGGCCGCTCCCAAGGTGACCGAGAGGGCGCCGGTGGAGGAGAAGCCACAGGAGACGGGCGGTGGAGTGCGCGTCGAGCCGGGGGCCACCATCAAGGACCTCGGCGACGCGTTGGGCGTGCCTCCGACCCAGATCATCAAGGTCCTCATGGGCCTTGGGGAGATGAAAACCCTCACCCAGACGCTCTCCACAGAGGAGATAGAGCTCATCGCCGAAGAGCTCGGGGTGGAGGTCGAGATCGGGGCTGTCGAGGAGCCCGCCCCCGCCGAGGTCGCGCCCGAGGACGACCCGGCTGACCTGGTCGAGAAGCCCCCGGTGGTGACGGTGATGGGCCACGTGGACCATGGGAAGACGAGCCTGCTGGACCGGATCCGCAGCGCGAACGTCCAGTCCGGCGAGGCCGGCGGCATCACACAGCACATCGGCGCCTACCAGGTCGAGAGCGGGGGGAAGAGGATCACCTTCATCGATACACCTGGCCACGAGGCGTTCACGGAGATGCGCGCCCGCGGCGCGAGGGTGACGGACATCGTAGTTCTCGTCGTCGCTGCCGACGACGGCGTAATGCCCCAGACCCAGGAGGCCATAGAGCACGCCCGGGCAGCGGAGGTACCGATGGTCGTCGCCATAAACAAGATAGACGTCCCGAACGCCAACCCAGATAGGGTGATGGGCGAGCTGGCCGAGCGCGGGCTCACCCCCGAGGCGTGGGGTGGGGAGACTGTCACGGTGCCGGTCTCGGCCAAGACCGGCGAGGGGATAGACGAGCTACTCGAGAACATCCTCGTCGTCGCCGAGCTCGAGGACCTCAAGGCCAACCCCAATGCCCCCGCGAGCGGCTATGCGATCGAGGGCGAGCGCGACCCGGGCCGCGGGCCCGTGGCGACGCTGCTTTTGAACCGCGGAACCCTGCACAAGGGCGACGTGGTGCTCGCCGGCACCGCTTACGGGCGCGTGCGCGCGATGCTCGATTACACCGGCCAGCGCGTCAAGGACGCCGGGCCGGGCGACCCGGCGGAGATCCTGGGTCTCTCGGGGGTGCCGGAGGCGGGCACGCGCTTCGAGGTCGTCGACCACGAGCGCATCGCGCGCGACAGGGCGCAGCAGTCCGAGGCCGCGCTCAGGCGCCAGGAGCTCGCCGAGCAAGGCGGGTCGCGGCGCACGCTCGAGGAGCTTTTGGGCGAAGGCGGCACGCAGGACCTCAACCTCGTCGTCAAGGCGGATGTGGCGGGCTCCGTCGAGGCGCTCAAGGAGGCGCTCGCCAGGCTCTCCACTGACGAGGTGCGCGTCAACGTGGTCAGGAGCGGTGTCGGCGCCATCAGCGACTCGGACGTCATGCTCGCCTCGGCGAGCGATGGGATCCTGCTCGGCTTCAACGTAAGGCCGAGCAACACCGCCAAGCAGGTCGCCGAGCGCGAGGGCGTGGAGAT
>JARDZQ010000067.1 GCA_029240775.1 Rubrobacteraceae bacterium
GAGCTGCATGCCCTCATCCTCGAGGCCAGGGAGATAAAGCGCCTGCTCCCTCGCTACAACTCCGCAGGCCGCGATGATCGCGGCGGCTGGATCTTAAAGCTCGATCTGGGCGAGCCGTATCCGGTTCCGAAGCGGGTGCCGCAGAGCGAGCGCGAGGACGGTGCCATTCACCTCGGGCCGTACCGCAGCGCCGGCGTGCTCGACGCGTGCATAGAGGCGCTGGGCAGGATCTTCCCCATCAAGCGATGCTCCGGAGAGGGCGGCGTCTGCTTCTACGGCCAGATGGGCCGCTGCGCCCCGTGTATCGGGATGGGGGAAGATGACTATCGCCGCCTGGTCGTGGACGAGGTGGTCGCGTTGCTGCGCGGCGAGGGCGGCGAGGAGCACCTGGCGGCGCTGGTGCGGGAGCGGGAGCGGCTCGCGGGGGCGCTCGAGTTCGAGGCCGCCGCGCGCCTCAGGGACCTCATAGCCGGGATAGAGCGCATACGTCTGTCGCGCGCCGTGGTGAGCGCCGAGGGGCTGCAGGCCGTCGTCGCAGCCTCCACCGAGCCAGGCGTCGTCGAGGTCTTCGCCCTCTCGGAGGGCCATCTCGTCGCCCACCGGGGGTTCGGGGCAGAGGACCGGGCCGCTCTCTCGAGCTTCGCCGAGGAGGTCCTGGCGAGGTGCGGGGGGGAGGGTCCTCGCCCGGATGGTTCACCTCGCGTCTCCGACGAGGCGCGGGTGGTGGCGGCTTATCTCAGGCGCCGCTCGGCGGCCATGGAGGCCGTGCGTCTGCGGGGGGTGGGGGATCTCCTGGAGGCCGTGGGCAGGGTGGCGGAGGTCCCCGGAGAGGGTGCAAACTCCTTATCATGCTAAAATAGGCCCAAGCGTGCAGGCGTTTTCGGGCGACGCGAAGAGGGCGTAAGACGATGGTGCAAGGCTTACAGGGTGTAACCCGCAGGATCCTAGTGGTGGACGACGAGCCGTCGCTACAGAAGATGCTGGCGCACGCCCTGGAGCGGGAAGGCTTCCACGTTCAAACCGTGGGCGACGGCGAGGAGGCTCTCGAGGCGTTCAAGAGCTACGAGCCGCACCTCATCATCCTGGACATCATGCTCCCCAAGCTCGACGGCACGGAGGTGTGCCGTCGCATCCGGGCGCAGAGCGACGTGCCTATCATCATGCTCACGGCCAAGGACGACGAGATAGACCGGGTCGTGGGGCTCGAGCTCGGAGCCGACGACTACGTCACCAAGCCGTTCGCCGTGCGGGAGCTGGTGGCGCGCGTACGAGCCATCATGCGCCGGGCCGCGGTTCCGGCGGGCCAGCGCCCCGACGAGCTCAACTACGACGGGCTGCGCATCAACCTCCCCAGCCGCCGGGTGTCGGTGGGCAGCGAGGAGGTGGACCTCACCTACACCGAGTTCGAACTCCTGGTGACGCTCGCCTCGAGTCCCGGCAGGGTGTTCTCGCGCAGCGCGCTGCTACGCAGGGTGTGGGGCGACGAGTTCCGCGATGAGCGCACGGTGGACGTCCACATCCGCCACCTGCGCGAGAAGATCGAGCGCGACCCCCGCAACCCCGAGTTCATCCACACCGCGCGGGGTGTCGGGTATGTTTTCCGCTAGAAAGAGGACCTTCGGAGAGAAGTCCGGTTCCTGGCCCAAGGCCGGGCGGCGCCTCTACCCGAGGCTCAAGAAAGGGCTCAAGCCGCGCGTCGGCATGCGCATCTGGCTCACCGCCCTGTTCGTCCTGGTCACAGCCTTTGCGTCGGTCGTGGCCTACGAGATCGTCCGTCCCATCCTCGAGGACACCCTGAACCGGGCGAGCCAGGCCCGCTTCGAGGACGTGGCCGAGCAGTTCGAAGCCCAGAACCGGGCCAACAACGACTGGTCCGTGCAACGCATCAAAACGTTCGCGGCGATCCGGGGTCTGCAGTGGGGGATAGTGAGCGCGAACAGCGGCGAGAAGCTCCTTGGAGACAGGGATCTTAGGGAATGGCACGCCGGCGTCGTGAAGAAGGCGGTCAAGAGCCAGAACCCGAAGATGAAAATTGAGGAGATGCAGTCCGGCGCGCGCGCGGGCCAGATCCTTGCCACCTACGCCGTCCCGATGAACGCGACGGAGGTCACCGGAGAGAAGGGAACGGCGGTCGTCTTCAGCGAATTCTTCACCGAGAGCGACATCGAGAACGTGGAGAAGTCGCTGGACAAGATAGAGCGGATAGCCCTGCTCGCTGGTGCCCTGGCGCTGGGTCTCGCAGGGATCGCGGGGTACTTCGCGGCGACCCTGATCTCGCGCCGCATCAGCCGCCTCGGGGTGGCCGCCGAGAGGCTGGCCGCCGGCAACTTCGACGAGCGGATAGAGACCCGCGTCGAGGACGAGGTGGGTTCCCTCGGCGCCACCTTCAACGCGATGGCCGCCTCCCTCAAGGGCGCCTTCGAGCAGATAAGACATGAGAAGGAGCGCGGCAGCGCGATCCTCGACGGCATGACCGACGCGGTCGTCGGCGTGGATAAGGACCTGAACGCGGTCTTCCTGAACCCGCGTGCGCGCGAGCTACTCGAGTCCTCTGACCTGGACTTCCAGATCCGCTTGCAAGAGGTCCTCGCCAAGACGCGTTATTCGGGTCCCACGACCGAGCCCGAGGCCCGCGCGGGCGACAGGATCATCGAGATCCGGGCCGCCCCTCTCGAAGACGGTGCTCTGGCTATCCTGCGCGACGTTACGGAGGAGCGCCGCGTGCAGCGCGCGAAGGCGGAGTTCATAGCGAACGCTTCCCACGAGCTGAAGACACCCTTGACAGCCCTCTCAGGTTACCTGGAGATGCTCGAGGACGAGGAGGACGAGCGCGTCAGGTCGGAGTTCCTGAAGGACATGCGCTCCCAGACCCAGCGGCTCCAGGCCCTCGCCCGCACCCTGCTCGACCTCTCCCGCCTCGACGCGAACGCCACCACCTTCCGCACCGAGGAGGTGGATCTCGAGGACCTCCTGCACGCGCTGCGCCGGGACTTCGGCTACACGGGACGCCCGATGAGCGTCCACGTCGACGAGAACGTCCCGCCCGTCGTAACCGACCCGACCCAGCTGCACCGGATGCTCGCCATCCTGCTCGACAACGCCCTCAAGTACTCTAGCGAAGGCGACCCCGTGGCCCTCAAGCTCTCCCGCGAGGACGGCCACGCCGTCATCAGCATTACCGACCACGGCTGCGGCATCCCCGAAGCCGAGATACCGCACATCTTCGAACGCTTCTACCGCGCCCGGGGCTCCTCCCGTGCCGACGGAACCGGCCTCGGCCTCGCTCTGGCGCGCGAGATCACCGACCACCTCGGGGGCGAGATCCGGGTGCAGAGCCACCCCGGAACTGGTAGCACCTTCTCCGTCGCCCTACCTCTGACATCCGATTCGAGAGATGGTCAACGTTCCGCCAGCCTCTCTTGAGAATAGGCATCAGATTTTCCCCCAGGGAGCAGTGTCAGGACCTCCAAGCCCGCTGGATTCAATCGATCTGAACAGATTCAGGTTGAACGTCAGGTTCAATCTTTAAGTGGACTTTTGGCGGTAGAATAGGCGTGGGGTAGCGTAGGTTCGTAGATTCTCCCCCCTCCCTGCGGACCGTCGTTGCCCCACTTTTTTTAGGTTCTTAGGTTCTATGGGTATCGGGCCTCGGTCGAGGGCCGCAACCCATTGCCTCAAAACCTCAAAACTTCTAGAAGATCGGTGGAAGTCCGAAGGTGGAGAGAACGGGGCGTACCAGGACGAGTATGTAGGAGAGAGGGGAGGGGAGCATAGGCAGGAACGTGAGGAGGACGAGGCCGAGGAGTATCACGGGTCCGTACTGGTTCATAAAGGCCACGAAGCCGTTCAGGGAGCGAGGCAGGAACGGGAAGATCACCTTCGCTCCGTCGAGTGGGGGGATGGGGATCAGGTTGAAGACGAAGAGCAGCGCGTTGCCGAACGCCGCGAGCAGCACGATGAGTTGCAGGTAGCCGGTCTGGAAGGCGGGCAGCAAATAAAGGGCGGCGCAGGTGGCGACGATCAGGAGGTTCGAGAGGGGTCCTGCGGCGGCGACGGCGACGGGGCCGAGCACGCCCCACTTAAGCTTGGAGGTGTTCACGGGCGTCGGCCTGCCCCAGCCGAAGCCCGCCATCAGGAACATCATGCTTCCCAGGAGATCCAGGTGCGAGGCCGGGTTGAGCGTAACCCTGCCGGCGCGGTAGGCGGTGTCGTCGCCCAGCAGATAGGCCGAGTACGCGTGCGCGGCCTCGTGCACAACGACGCCCACGACGAGGCCGAGCAGGAGGGCCACCGCGGCTGCCGGGTTCTGCTGGAAGATGGCGAGGAACATCCGGTTAATGATACACGCCCGGCCGGGCGTGGGGACTCTAGTCTACGCGCGGGACCGAGACCGTGACGTGGTTGCCCGCATCAGAGGTGTATGAGGAGAGCTGGGGGTCCAGGACCTTCGCCGAGTCGGCCACGGTGCCCAGCTCGGTCATCCCGGCCGTCACGCGGCTCGTGACGCCCGCGTTCGCCTCGTCGCTCTGCACGAGGGAGACCGTGACGCGGACGTTCGCATTGGCGTCGGGTTTGATCTCCACCACGTTGGCGCCCTGGACCATGGGGTCCGGGCGTATGGCGGTGACCATGCCTGTGGCCGGCGCGTAGACGGAGGTCCCAGCCTGGGCGCCGACGTCGAGGGCCCCGGTCCGGGGCCCGGTGCGACCGGCGGCGTACATCACGTGGTAGTGGATGTCCTCAGCAGTCGAGCCGTTGGAGAGGAGGCCGACGAGCGGGTTCGCGGAGAGGTTCTCGCCGCGGGGCTCCATCTCGGCCAGGCTCTCGCCCTCCGGGTGGTAACCGAGGCCCGTGAGGCTCTCGGGCCGGATAGGCGTGGAGATGTCGATGCCCGCGGCCTTCGCCAGCACCGTGTCGGGAGCGGCGTTGCCCGGGTCTATTGGCACGGTGGGCTCGGCCGCATCGGGGGCCTGAAGGAGCACCGCGAAGACAAGCGCCAGCACGAAGGAGGAGAAGAGGCCCACGGCCATGATACGCCGTCTGCGGTAGACGCTGGCCTTGTTCGCCTTGCGACGCTCCTCGAGGGCGCTGGCTCGCTGGCCGGTCCGGTGGGATGGCGGCACGCTTTTGAGGTTGGCTCGAGGTGCCGACGCTGCCTCGCGCCGCTGTCCGAGATATCGGGGCTTCTGCAGGTTTCCCCCTCGCATACTGGGGGAGGATTATACAGAGGGGCCTGCGGGCTGTAAACTTGCCGCCGCGGTAGACCGGGCTGGTATATTTGGGGCATAGAGTCCTCGATCGGAGACCGGGGTGCCCACCAGAAAACTCGTCGTCTCGACATACCTGCAGTACATCCTGATCGCCGTGGGCTTCCTGTTGCTTGTGGTCTTCGTCCGGCAGCTCAGCGGGGTGCTGCTGACGTTCCTCATGGCCGCCATTCTGGCCTACGCTCTCAACCCCGTGGTGCGTCGTCTCGAGCAGCTGCGCGTCCCGAGGATCCTGGCCGTGGTCGGAGTGTTCGTTGCGCTCATCCTCTCGGTCGTCGCCGCGCTCCTCGTGCTCATAATCCCCGCCATCGGGCAGGCGCAGACCCTGATCCAGAACCCCGAGGCCCTGGTAGAGCGGGCCAACTCGCTGGTGGGGCGGGCGCAGGAACTGCCCTACGTGGGCGACCGCATAGCCCGGATAGACGAGCAAGCGGTCACGCAGTTCGTCCAGAGCAACGCCCCCTCCGCGGGACAGGCCCTGAGAGCGACCACGGGCTTTATAGGCGGGATCCTCGGCGCCTTCGGCACCGTGTTCAACCTGTTGCTCATGCTCATCATCTCCATCTACCTCCTCCTCGACCGGGAGAGGCTCACCCGCGCCCTGCTCGGTGCGATCCCCGAGACGGTGCGCGACCACGCCGTCGAGCTCTTCTACGCCGTCGAGCGGACCCTGATCAAGTACCTCAGAGGGCAGTTCGTCCTCTGCGCGATTATGGGCGTCATAGGATGGGCCATAGCGTTCTTCGTGATAGGCAAGTACTCGCTCGTCATCGGGCTGTGGGTCGGCTTGACCGAGATCATCCCCATCCTCGGGGCCTTCCTCGGCGCCGTTCCGGCGGTCCTGATCGCGCTCTTCGTCGGGGGCTTCTACAAGGCCCTGATAGTCGCGGGGCTCTTCCTCGTGGCCCAGCAGCTCGAGGGCAACATCCTGGTGCCGAGGATCCAGGGCGGCTCGGTGGGCGTCCACCCTCTGTGGGTCCTCTTCGCCACCCTCGCGGGGACCGCCCTCTACGGCCTCGTCGGTGCTATCTTCGCCGTCCCCTCGGTCGCCATCGTCGCCGCCACGGCCCGCTACCTGCGGGGGACCGTGATTTTCGAGCGCTGGGGCAAGCCTCCCGTAGTCCCCGCTACCGAGGAGAGGGAGAAGCTGCCGGCCGCAGCGCAGTCGGCGCCTCCATCGGTGGCCCCCGGAAAGGAGTGAGAGTTTGAGCCTTCCGCACCGCGAGCCACGCAGACCGTTCTCTATAAAGGATTCCCTCCGCCAGCTCCTGCACCCGCTTGTCCGGTTGCTCTCAGCCCTGCAGGTACGTCCCGATACACTGACCGTCCTGGGCTGGACGCTCTCTGTGTGCGCCGCCGTGCTCTTCGGGCTGGGGTACGCGCGCGTCGCGGGCCTGGTGATGCTCCTCGGGGGCCTCTTCGACGCCCTCGACGGCGACGTCGCCCGCGCGTCGAACCGGATGAGTGCCTTCGGTGCCTTCCTCGACTCGACTCTGGACCGGCTCTCGGAGGCGGCGATCTTTGTCGGCATCATCTACTTCTACGCCGCCGCGGCCCGGCCCTTCGAGGCACTCCTCGCCGGCACCGCGATGACCTTCTCCCTGCTGACCTCCTACGCCCGCGCGCGCGCAGAAGGATTGAATATAGAATGCCAGGTGGGTCTGCTCGAGCGGGCCGGCAGGGTCGTGATCCTCTCGGCATTCTCGATAGCCGGGTTGCTGACGTTCGGGCTCGGCCTGGTCGCCGCGGGCGCCCTTGTAACCACCGCCCAGCGAATCATTCACGTCCGCCGTGCAACCCGCGGATAGGCAGGATCGCCGCCAACCACGCGACCCGGTGGTGAGCGAGTACCGGGCCAAGATCACGCACGAGCTCTCCCGTCTCTCCAGGCTCATAGAGAGATCCGGCAGCCCGGCCCCGCTCGGAGATCCCACCTCCGGAGTGATGCTGGTGGTCGAGCAGCCGGTCGGCCCCCGGGTCCTGCAAGCTCTGGACCGCAGCCTGAAGACTATAGGACTCCCTCAAGCCTACGTGACCTACACCTCCACCGGCCTCCTCGCCCACGAGATCCTTGCCGCCGAACCTCACCTCCTCGTTGCCGTCGGCCCCGGGGCAGCCCGCGAGATCGATGAGACGGAACACCCCCTCGCCAGAGCTTCGTTCTCCACGGCCGAGCCCGGCACCCCCTTCGCCTGGACAAGGGGCACCGCAGGCCTCTCCCTCCCCGCCCTTACCCCCGCACTCGACGATGAGGCCGCCAAACGCCGCTTCTGGCATGCTTTCCTGACTCTCAAGCACCTCGCCCTTCGACCCGCCTAGAACCCCCAGGCCCCTTCTAAAGGGGCGTGGGCTTGCGTTAGCATTACGAGTATTAAAAATTGTTAAGAA
>JARDZQ010000068.1 GCA_029240775.1 Rubrobacteraceae bacterium
CCAACCGTGCCTAGAACTCCACTAGGCTGGCTGTCCCTTCGAGCGCCACCGCTTCGTAGGTCTGCAGCTGTCCCTCGACAAGGCCAGGGCCACCGATGCTGGTGCGATGGGTTGTCAGGATCGCCAGGGTCGAAAGGGGGCTCTCGTTCCCCTCGTTGAGGTTGATCTGCGGCACCAGCAGGGTCAGCGTGAGCGTATGGAGGTCGTGAATCACCTCCAAGGTTACGGTTACCAGCGTGCCGATCTCGGTCTCCAGCGAGCGAATATCGTCCCCGGTGACGTTCACATCACGCTGCTGGTCTTGGTAGTGAAACTGCGCCTGACCTGTGATGCTGGTTGTGGAGTGCGTGATCTGTGTATACTCGCCCGCAAGCTCGAAGTGGTTCGGCTGAGTCGACTCGTTACCTATTTCGGCCATGCTTCCTACCTCGTCCCTGAACGCCCTCTGTGCCAAGCCGGCGGCAGATGCTGACACCATCACCGCCGGAGGAGCGGTGCCTCATGCGCGCCCTCCTTTCCTCGTGCAACTCCTAGTGGGAGGTCGCTCCTCCCGCCATGCAAGCAGGTGACGATGAATTTGCGATGAATCGGCGGGTGATCTGCCCAGCTGCTAACGTCCACGACCCCGGACGCTGCCACGAAGCGCTCAGGAAGAAGGGCATGGTCGAGCGCTCTCCTGACTCGCTACCGGCACCTGAAGAGCCGCTACGAGCGGCGCGACGATCATCAAGCTTTCAGCGGTCATGTTAGGCGTACCTGGCCGCCCTTACTGGGGTCCCAGACGTTCGTTCGCATGCGGTGGGGGACGCGAGGATAACTCGCCGGGCGGGTACGTCTTTCCCCGCTCCAGGACGCAGACTTGAAGTCCGGCCTCGGCGAGGCGCTCGACGCCCATGTCCTCCGCCACGTCCTGTCCCGTCGGCAAGCCCAACCTGCTCCCCCTCAGCAGGTTCCTCACGACCAGCACAGATGGCTCGCCAGGGTCGACGATCAGATGGAGGAGTCCCTCGGCGCGCGTGGGGTCGAGCGCGGCTTGCTCGGCCTCTTCCCGGCGGCCCGCCTCTGCGAGCCTTAGCACCGTACCTCTTAATTGCCGGAGCGTCCGGACAAAGACAGTCTCTCGCCTTCTGAACGGATGGAACCGTCGCTACTCTAGACTGACATATGTGCTGGGCACGGGCATCGGAGGGAAGGAGTAACCGTGACAGAAGCGGCAGAAAGAAGCCCTGAAGCGGGCAGGGATAGGGACCGCATAGTCAACCTCAGCGACGGGGTCTTCGCCATCGCCATAACCCTGCTCGTGCTCGACATTCGGGTGCCCGACATACCCGAGGGAATGGTCGCCTCGGAGCTGCCCGCCGCCCTGTTGTCCCTATGGCCGAAGTACCTGGGCTACGTCCTGAGCTTCGCGGTGATAAGCACCTTCTGGATCGTCCACCACAGCATCTTCCGTCCCATAAGGGAATACGACAGGGGCCTCCTCTACCTCAACTTCCTGTTCCTGATGTTCGTGGCGTTCGTCCCGTTCCCCACCTCGCTGCTCGGCGAATACGGCGACCACCAGTTACCCGTGGCCATCTACGCTTGCGCCCTCGCCATAGGCAGACTGCTCTTGACGGCCATCCACTGGTACTCGACGAGAGACGACCGCCTGGTCGGCGAGCCTCAAGACCCTGGGGAGGTGCGCTTCTACCTGATCCGAGGCTTGGCGATGCCCGTTATCTTCCTGCTCTCGATAGGCGTATCTTTCTTCAGCGTCGGCGCCGTGATCTGGTCCTGGGTGGTTTGATCGTGGTAGACGCCGTCGTTCTCCGCAGGAGGGGACCCCGGTAGCGGAAGCGCACTAGGGCCAGGCCGAGACATCCGACCCGATAAATACACCTGGATGGGGACTTCGCATGGCAAACGTCGGACATGGCGACCATGCACACATCGAAGTGGCGCACGTACGATGAGGTTGCGCGGGCGCCCCCGACCTCGAAGGCTAGAGGTCGGTGCTCTTGGCCGTCCGAGAACTGCTCTTCGGCCCCTCGCGCTCGCTTGCCCCGCGCTTCCCCGTCGGGGCTTCAGCGTGCCCTCAGAGGGGCGGAGGTAACTCGACCCGGCCGGGCTTCCTCGAGAACCCCTATGGTGCGTACGAGGCTAAGACCAGTCGTTCAGACGCGAACCCAGCAGTGGCAGGTCGGCCGGACCGAGACGGTCGGAGGCGGTCTTGGCCTGGTGCCAGAAGGGGTAGATCAGGGGCGGCGCGCTCGCCCCGTCCAGGCGTCGGCGCTCCTCCTCGGAGAGGACGAGCTCGGCGGCCTTCAGGTTGTCGGCGAGCTGTTCGTCGGTGCGCGCCCCTACTATGACCGAGGCCACCCCCGGTCTGCCGAGCAGCCACGAGAGTGCCACCTGCGCCGCGGACACGCCCCGGGCCTCCGCGACCTCGACTAGCACGTCCACGATGTCGTAGAGCTTGTCCTGGTCGCGCACCGGGGGCTCGTCCCAACCCTCCAGGTGCCTACCCTCCTGGGCGTCATCGTCGCGCCGGTATTTCCCTGAGAGCAGGCCGCCTGCCAGCGGGCTCCACACAAGGATGGAACATTCCTGGTCTATGGCGATAGGCACCAGCTCGTACTCTGCCTCCCTGGCCTGCAGGGTGTAGTGGATCTGCTGGCTCACGTAGCGCTGCAGCCCGAGCCTCTCGGAGACGCCCAGGGCCTTCATGAGCTGCCAGCCGGAGTAGTTGGAGGAGCCCACGTAGCGTACCTTGCCGCTCCTCACGAGGGTATCCAGCGCCTCGAGCGTCTCCTCAAGCGGTGTGAGGCCGTCCCACTCGTGGACCTGGTAGAGGTCGATGTGGTCGGTGCCGAGCCGCTTCAGGCTCTGCTCGCACTGGCGGACGATGTGGTGGCGGGACAGGCCGGAGTCGTTGGGACCTTCTCCTGCGGGCATACGGACCTTGGTCGCGAGGAGCAGGTCATCTCGGCGACCCTTGATCGCCTCCCCGAGTATCTCCTCAGACTCTCCATCGGAGTAGATGTCGGCGGTGTCGAAGAGGTTGACGCCCGCCTCCAGGCACATGTCGACCTGCCTCCTGGCCCCTGCGACGTCGGTGGAGCCGACCTTCCCGAAGGCGCCTCGCCCGCCGAAGGTCATCGTGCCGAGGGTGAGAGAAGAGACCAACAGTCCCGAGCGCCCCAGCTTGCGGTATTCCAATGGATCCTCCCTACGTTGGCGTGGGTGCTAGCCTAGCACGTCCAGATCGGTAAGCGCTCCTCCCTGCATCCCCTTCTCTAGCTAGAATGGTGCGAGAGAGGAGACCTCCACCGTAGCCGACTACACGCGCGTGTACACTACAGATGTTTCGTCCTCCGAGATACTGGACACGGCGGAGGCCTACCTGGTCGGCCTCAGGGGCTTCAGCGTACCCTTGGGCCACGAACCCACGCCAAACTCCGCCGAGTTCCACCTGCGAGGCGGTCTGCTGGGGGCGCTGGTCGGTGGCCACCCCACCGCGCGCCTGACCGCCGAGGAGCGCGGCGCGAAGACCCGGCTGACCATCACCACCAACCGCGAGCAGTTGCTGGAGGCCCTGGACGCGTGGGCTTCGAGGGAACTGGGGGCGACGACCATCGGTTGACTTAGCGAGAGACTACGGTGGAAGAACCGGCGAGTACCAGGTCTTCGTCCGTGGCCTCGTGTTGCCACGGGAGTTCATGCCCCCTCTCCCGACTGTACCCCGACAGCTTTACGCGCCCTGGAAAAGAGATAGCGGAAGGAATTCCTAACCTTCATGGGGCGGCAGATAGGCCTCCGAGCATCCTCGCCATACGGCCCGACCTCTAAGAGAGCGAGCTAGTCGCGATCCGGGTAGAGCCAGAAGGAGAACAAGCGCGTCATGCGCGGCATGATCACGTAGGTCATAAGCGTCACCATCACCGCCGTAAAGACAAGCGTGCGCACCAGCGTGGGGAGCAAATTCAGCCACTGGCCCAACAGCGAGAAGATGACGGCCACGACCGGGAAGACCGCAAGCCAGGTCACAATGGCCATCTTGTAGCGGGGGGGCGCCGGTTCGGCTGGCTTGGAGGGCAACGTGAACCAAGTCTCGAGGCCCGTGAGGACGTGGACCTTCTCTTTCTCGTGCAGTAGGGGCCTGGACCTGCGGAGCCAGCGCTTGCGCTCCTCGGAGTTCTCCCAGGCGTGCAGGTTGCTCGCGTGGTCGAACCGGAAGACGATCTTGTACTCGTCGTCGTCGGGATCGTCGCTGGGACGCAGCACCTCCGAGCCGAGGTATCCTGGGAACTCGTTCGCAGCGGCGAGGATGCCCATGACCCATTCCTCGAACTCCGCCTCGCGCCCGGGCTTCACCCGCCTGGAGGCGACCGCCGTAACGGGTGGGTCGTCTCCCTGAGCAAGGTCTCGATCTTCGGCGTACTCGTCCATGGCGGTCGCTCCCGGAAGGTTGTTGTAGGGATCATTAAACCTTAGGCACTTGGAATAAACCACATGAGTGGTGGCAAGCGTCCCTCTGGGGAGGATGCGGGTGGAGAGGGCGTGAGGCAGATTCTGATCTTGGCGAGGTCTTGGGCGCACGGTAATGCACGAAGCTCCGGACACATGGAACCTGGGGCGCTCTGCTATATTGGCCCCTACGTCAAGAAGAGCACGGCGAGGAGCTCCGCACATGCACACCAATCCTTTCGCCACCGAGGCTGCCCAGTATGCTCACCTGCGCCCCACCTATCCCAACGAGTTGTTCACCTTCTTGTCGACTACCGTGGCTTCGCGCGAGGTGGCCTGGGACTGCGCGACGCGTAACGGCCAGGCGGCGACGCATCTGACGCGGTACTTCGAACGGGTCATAGCCACCGACGAGAGCGCGGAGATGACCGACCAGGCCCCCGCGAGCCGCGGATCGAATACCGGGTCGCCGAGGCGGAGGATTCGGGCGTCGACGCCCGCTCCGTGGACCTGGTTACGGTGGCTTCCGCGATCCACTGGTTCGACCTGGGCAGGTTCTACGCGGAGGTCCGCCGCGTCTTGAGGCCGGGAGGGGTAATAGCCGCCTGGACTTACTACTCTCCCGTGTTCGGTAACGACATAGACGCCATCATCGAGCGCCTGGCACATGACGTGCTCGCCAATTATTGGGACTCTCGCCTGCACTACGTTGTGGACGAGTTCCATGACCTGCCCTTCCCGTTCGAGCCGATCAACGCGCCACCTTTTCGGACTGAGATGAGGTGGGACATGGAGGACCTTCTCGGCTACTTCGAGACGTGGTCTTCTTCGGTGAAGTACCGCGAGGTGACGGGCACCCATCCGACGGACGTGATAAAGGGAGACTTGGCGCGGGTATGGGGAGACCCCGAACAGAAGAAGGATCTGCACTTTACATGCGCCTCGGGCGAGTGTAAGCGGCACGCATCGAAGCACGCAAGACAGAGGGCTCGGAAAGGGGGCGAAAGTGAGGTTCGGCATCCTCGGCACCGGTGTGGTCGGAAAGACGATCGCCGCCCGGCTTGCCGGCTTGGGACACGAGGTGATGATCGGCACCCGTGATCCGGAAGAGACCATGTCTCGTACAGAGCCCGACCGCTATGGCAACCCTCCCTTCAGCGCCTGGCACGAGGAGCACCCGAAGGTAGGTCTCGGCACCTTCGCCGAAGCGGCAGCCCACGGCGAGACGGTGGTCAACGCCACCGCCGGCGCCGTCTCCCTGGAGGCGCTCGAGCAAGCAGGCGGGGACAACCTGAGCGGTAAGGTCCTAATGGACATCTCCAACCCCCTGGACTTCTCCCGAGGCATGCCGCCTACGCTCCTGGTGTCGAACACCGACTCGCTAGGCGAGCAGATCCAGCGGAGGTTCCCCGAGGCGAAGGTGGTCAAGACCTTGCACACCATGAACGCCCAGCTCATGGTCGATCCGGCCCAGCTCGGAGGAGGCGACCACACCGTGTTCGTGGGTGGCGACGACGCGGAGGCCAAGGCCACCGTCAAGGACCTCCTCCGAAGCTTCGGCTGGAGCGACATCATAGACCTCGGGGACATCACCACCGCGCGTGGTACCGAGATGATGCTCCCTGTCTGGGTGCGGCTGTTCGGCGCACTCCAGAAACCCCTCTTCAACTTCAAGCTCGTCCGTTGAAGCCTTCCAAAGATCTCTACGCGGTGCATGGAATAGCGAGAGGAGCTTCCCAGGACATCCGCAAAGGACACCGGAAGCTGGTACACGAGTACCGTCCGGATGCGAACCCCGGAGACCTTGGCACCGAGGAGCGCTTCAATAAGATACAGCACGCCTACGAGATCCTCTCCGACCCGGAGCAGAAGCGGCAATACGACGAGAGCCTGAAGACGGGTGCCGGCGCCGATCGCAGGGGTGACGGCTCGGGAGGGTTCTCGGCTACAGACGGGTCGAGAGAGAAACCGTGTGGTGCAGGCAACTCCCCTACTTCACGGCAGGAGCGGGTGAAGTAGGGGAGGGCGCGGGGCAAGGAGAAGAAGGCGAAGGCTCCGAAGGTAAGGAGAAGTGGCGTTTGAGACAACCACGTTCTCGGCGGCGGGCACGCCGCCGCACTTGTAGGTAAAGAGTAGCAGTACCAGCTTGCACCCTTCCTCTACGCTCTGTACCATCTGCGGCGGGAGGATAGTAGATGCTAGGTAACCTTTTCGGGCGCATCGCCGCATATCCTGTCTGGATGCAAACACTGCTCTATTTGGCGCTCATGCTGGCCGCACTTGTCGTGTTCGGTCTGTTGGTCTTGCTAAGCCCGTTCGTGATGATGCTGGCGGGCCTCGTGCTGATCGCCGCCATTTTCGCCCTCGTCGTACGTTTCCGAAGACGCAGACCGCTGAGGAGATGGGGTCCAATCGCGGTGATGTCCCTTGTCGTCCTCTTGGTGTTCACTGGCATCTCGCATGCCCTTTACTTCAGCGAACAGGCCAGACAAGCCAACTCGCCAGAGCGAGAGAATCAAACCTCGAAACTCCACCCCGACCCAGAATCGCTGGAGCAAGGCGAAGAGCACAAGGCGGCTGAACAGTTAGACCAGAAACAGCAGGAACCTGTTCAAGCCAATGCCAACACTAAGGCACAGCCAAGCGCAGTAGAACGCGGAGCCTCCGTCACGGTCAAGAGGGCGGTCGATGGTGAGACCATCAAGATATCATCGAGCGTGGACGGCAAAGACACCGTAAGGCTCATCGGCATCGACGCACCCGAAAAGGAGAAGCCGGGATGCGGAGCGCAGCCACTTGCCCAAGAGGCTGCAGCCAAGCTAGCTAATTGGGAAGGCTCGAAGGTCAGGCTGGAGTTCGACGAGGATCGCACCGACGAGCACGGCCGGCTTCTTGCCTACGTACACGGCGACGCGCTCGGCGACATAACGTTGAACGAGGACATGCTACGGAGTGGCTACGCGCAGCTATGGATACTCGCGCCGCACACGAAGTATGAGGATAAGCTGCGAGTAGCTCAGCAAGAGGCCAAAGAAGATCCTATCTTCGGCACGAGTATCTGGACCCTCTCTCCGTCAAGACAAGACCAATTGGCAGACCACGGTAACGGTATAGGTGAAGGCGACGGAGCATGTCCACTCCGGCAGAAAAATACCACGAGTTCGAGTGCTTCCAGTTCTGCCAGT
>JARDZQ010000069.1 GCA_029240775.1 Rubrobacteraceae bacterium
GGTTCGCGAACCGCCCCTACGCTAATATAATCGTTCGCATGTTAACGCTCTCGGAGCTGCGCAGGCTGGGTCTGAGAATTCTTGCGGCGCTCGCGGCGTTGCAGGTCTTCCTTGTCGGCGTTCTGGGCGTGATGGACGAGCTGCGCAAGCGCCGCCAGGGGCCGCGCGAGGGGTTCCCGTGGCTGGAAGGGCCCGAGGTCGAGCTGGAGTCGGGAGAGAGCACCCTCAAGCTCTACCCTTACGGCGTCCGCCTCTACGAGGCGATGCTAGAGGAGATAGAGCGCGCCGAGGAGAGGATCTTCGTCGGCACCTTTATCTGGAAGGGCGACGAGGTTGGACGGCGCTTCGTTGAAGCCCTGGCCAAAAAGGCGCGCGAGGGGGTGACGGTCTGCGTGATCTTCGACGGTCTCGCGAACGTCGTCGTCCCCCCTTCTTTCAAGCGGTTCCCAGAGGAGATACACACGCTCCACTTCAGACCGCTGTGGGGGCCGGAGAAACTGGCTAACCCGCGCAATGTCTTCAGGTACCACAAACACCTCATGGCTGCGGACGGGCAGGTGGCCTTCCTCGGCGGGTACAACATCGGCTCGCTCTACGCGGCGGGCTGGCGGGATACTCACGTCGAGGTCCGCGGGCTCGGGGCTCGCGAGGTCGAGAACGACTTCGTGGACTTCTGGAACGCTCACCGTACCCCCGACCTCCCTAAGCTGGAGCCCGTCGGCCAGCGCTCGTGGGACTCGGCCGCCCTCTTCCACCGCAACGACCCGTACATGAGGATCTTCCCGATCCGGGCCATATACCTGGAGGCCATAGACCGGGCCAACGAGCACATCTACCTCACCCACGCCTACTTCATCCCGGACAGGGCCATGCGCGCAGGCCTTGCCGATGCGGCAAGGCGGGGCGTGGACGTGCAGGTCCTCGTGCCGGAGCACTCCAATCACGTCACCGCCGACTGGCTTGGCAGGCGTCACTACCACGAGCTTCTGGAGGCGGGGGTGAGGATCTTCCGCTACAGACACATCATGATCCACTCCAAGACCGCCACCATAGACGGTGTCTGGTCCACGGTGGGATCTGCGAACATAGACCGCTACAGCCTTCTGGGCAACTATGAGATAAACCTCGAAGTCTACTCGAAGCGCTTTGCCGCTCAGATGGAGCGAATGTTCGAGCTGGACAAGACGAACGCCAGAGAACTCACGCTCGAAGAGTGGGAGAGACGCCCCCTCCCCGCCAAAGTAGTCGAGCGGGTTCTAGCGACGTTGAGCCCTCTCGTCTAAGGGGAGGTTATACTGGCTAGCGGACCTTCGGCGTTGAGATCCATGGCAAAGCTAGGCAAGTTGCTCGAGTTAGTCTCACCGGTCCTTGCGATCGGGGTCGTAGCCCTGATGCTGTTCTTTCCCACCTACGGCTACGAGTCTGGACACTCCGAAGGTAACTTCTCTTCCGGTACGATGAGCGCCTTCCGGTTTGCCCTCGAGGAGGGAAACTACGCATGGGTCTACTGGTCCGGTTTTGTCGTCGTCGTCTGCCTGATCGCGGCGTTGGGAGCTCTGACGGGAAGGACCGTCCCCATCTGGGCCTGCGCTATCGCTCTCTGGTTTCTGGCAGGTCTGGGGATGATGTCGATCGGCCTCTTTATCTTTCCGCTCGCGGTTGTGCTCTTTGCCTCCGCAACGTTGCTCACTGTAGCCCGGTACGAGTCGAGAAGGGCATAAACTCGAACCCACGCTCCGACCGGTACGTTGCTCCGTCACCCGCTAAACAATGAGACCGTAGAGGACGAAGCTCCCTGTATAATAACCAAGCATAGTCTGTTTGCGTCTGGGAGGACTTGTTTGGCGCGGTGGCGGCTCATGGAGCCGGAGGAGGATCTCGTCTCCGAGCTTGCTCGGAGGGCGGAGGTGGATTCCCTGTGCGCCCGTGTGCTCGCGAACCGCGGCGTCTTGCCCGCGGACGCTTCGGGCTTCCTTTCGCCCTCGCTGAAAACGCTGCGCGCACCCGAGGAGGAGGCGTGGCGCGTCGCGGCTCGCAGGGTCGCGCGGGCGGTGAAGGACGGGGAGCGCATCGGGGTCTTCGGGGACTACGACGCCGACGGCATCACCTCCGCGGCGGTCCTCTACCTCGCGCTCTCGCGCTACACGGACAACCTGGTCGTGAAGCTTCCGGTACGCCAGATCGGATACAGCCTGCTCGAGCCTTACGTGCGCGACCTCTTCGCCGAGGGGGTGGACCTCCTGGTGACCGCCGACTGCGGCATCTCGAACAGGGCCGGGGTGACGCTGGCCGGGGAGCTGGGGATGGAGGTCATCGTGACAGACCACCACATCCCGCCCCAAGACCCGCCGGAGGCCCCTCCGGCGGTCGCCGTCCTCGACCCTAAGTTGTGGGACCCGGCTGACCCGCTCGCGGGAGTGGGGGTTGCCTGGAAGTTCGCCTGGGCCGTCGCCCGCGAGATGGGAGACCCCGACGGCCCGAAGCGTCTCGGACGACTCCTGGATCTGGTGAGCGTGGGGACGGTCGTGGACATAGCGCCGCTAGTCGGGGACAACCGGGCGCTCGCCTCGATGGGTATCAAGCACATGAACCAGACGCTTGCGGCGGGCCGGGCACGCCCCGGCATCGAGGCGCTCGTGAAGGCTGCGGGGGTGCGTGGCGAGCTGACCGAGGAGGACCTCGGATGGAGGCTCGGGCCTCGCATCAACTCCATCGGGAGGATAAAGAATCCGCGCCCCGCCCTCGAGCTGCTCCTCACCGACGACCGTAGGGAGGCGATCCGTATCGCTTCTCTCCTCAACCAGCTCAACGCCGAGCGCCAGCGGCGGACCCGCTACGCCGTCGAGGAGGCGATGGCGGAGGTGAGCCCGGACCAGGACTTCAAGGTCGTGGTGACCGAAGAAGCCGGAGGGCTCGCCGGCCTCATCGCGGGCAAGGTCGCGGGCGCGACGGGACGACCGGCGGCGATCCTCAACCGCCGCGCCGACGGCTCCTACGGAGGCTCCGCCCGCGCCGGGGAGACCGACGTGAACCTCTACGGCGCGCTGTTTACCGTCAGACACCTGATGGGGGAGTGGGGCGGGCACCGCAAGGCCGCAGGCCTCTCGGTCAACCCCGGCAACTTCGACGCGTTCGTCGCCGGCGTCAACGAGGCGGTCAGGGCGCAGCACGCCGAGAACCCGGAGGTCTTCGTCCCCGCCCTGGAGGTGGACGCGGAGATCCCGCTGTCCGAGGTCTCCAACGGCCTGCTCGGATGGCAGGAGAGGCTCGCCCCGTTCGGGAGCGGCAACCTCCGCCCCGTCTTCGTCACCGGGGGACTCAGGATCGAGGGTTCGCGCCAGCTCTGGGAGGGGATGAACCTGCTCCGGCTCGCAGACGGCGTCAGGGCAAAGATGGCCGGGGAGACGGATGGTCTGCCCGAAGGCGCTTTCGATGCGGCTTACACCGTCTACCGCAGCCGGTACTCGGGGCAGGCTGAGATCGAGGTCGTGGACTGGAGGCAGGGCTGAACGCCATCGGGATTGACGTGGGGGGGACCAAGATCGCCGCTGGGGTGGTCACGCCGGAGGGCACGATCCTCAAGGAGACGCGCTACCCTACGCCGGCCTCACCCAAACGCCTGGTGGAGAGCATCGCCCGGGCCGTCCTCGAGGTGAAGGAGGGGTTCGAGGTCGGCGGGGCGTGCCTCGCGGTGGCGGGTCTCATCCTCTCCCAGGAGAACAGGGTCGTCTTCTCGCCGAACCTGCACGCCGTCGAGGACATCCCCCTGAAGGACGAGCTCGAGCCGAGGATCGGGGTTCCCCTCACGGTCGAGAACGACGCCAACGCTGCCGCCTGGGGCGAGTTCCGCTTCGGGGCCGGGAGCGAGGTGGACCACCTCGTCTTCGTCACTTTAGGCACGGGGGTGGGCGGGGGTGTGATCTCTCACGGCGTCCTGCTGCGAGGCGCGCAGGGCTCGGGCGGCGAGCTGGGCCACGTGACGATCCAGGCCACCGGCCCCCGCTGCGCCTGCGGAAACCGCGGCTGCCTCGAGGCGCTCGCCTCCGGCACCGCCATAAGCCGCTGCGCCCGCGAGCTGGCCAGTGAGAAGCCGAACTCCGCGCTGGGCCGCCTGGCCGCCGAGCGGAAGATACTGGGTGAGGACGTGACGCGCCTCGCTCGCGAGGGGGACGAGCTCGCCCTCTCGGTGCTGGAGGAGGCCGGGCGGTGGCTCGGCATCGGGCTCGCTGGCTTCGTTAACATCTTCAACCCGGAGGTTGTCGCGGTCGGCGGCGGCGTCGTGGCAGCCGGGGAGCTCATCCTGAAGGCCGCCCGCGAAGAGGTGTATCTGCGCGCCCGCCCGCCTTCTCGCGACCTCGCCGAGATCAAGGAGGCCACTCTAGGCCCGGAGTCGGGCGTTCTCGGGGCCGCTGCGCTCGCCCGCGATCCCTCCTCCGGGGAGTACGTGCTGGGGAGCTAGAGCGTGCCCCTCGTAGTCGTCCCGACCCCCATCGGCAACCTCGAGGACATTACCCTCCGGGCGCTTCGCATCTTGAGCGTGGTGGATCTCGTAGCCTGCGAGGATACGCGGCGCACCGGGCGCCTGCTCGCCCACCACGGCATAGAGAACGCCCTCGTGGCCTACCACGAACACAACGAGGAGCGCCTGGCACCCGAGCTCGCCGAGAGGGCGCGCACAGAGAACGTGGCGCTCGTCTCCGACGCGGGGACGCCGCTGGTCTCCGACCCCGGCTACAGGCTGGTCTCGGCGTGCATCGAGAAGGGCGTCGATGTCGAGGTGTTGCCCGGCCCTTCGGCCCCGATCACCGCGCTCGTCGCCTCCGGGCTGCCGGCCGACACGGTCGTCTTCCTCGGCTTTCTCCCGCGCAAAGGCAGAGAAAGGACCGAGCTGCTCGCCCGCATCGCGCGAGAGAGATCCACCTTCGTCCTCTTCGAGTCCCCGCACCGGCTTGCGAAGACGCTCGGGGAGCTGCCGGCGGAGGCGCCCGTGGCGGTGTGCCGGGAGCTCACGAAGTTGCACGAGGAGGTCTTCAGGGGGACAGCGGGGGAGGCTGAGAGGCATTTTGCAGGCAGGACGAAGGGGGAGATCGTGCTCGTCGTTCGGGGCGGGACGAGGGCAGGGATCTCGGGTTTGGACGAGGTCGTCGAGAGGGCGCGGGGATATATCTCGGAGGGAGAGAGCCTGTCGCGGGCTGCGGCGCGGGCTGCTAGAGAGTCAGGCCGGAGGCGGGCGGAGATCTACGACCGCCTGGTCGGCTCCTGAGAGCCTAACGGGGTTTTGGAGAGCGACGGTATAGAGCACTAACGCCGGATGTACGGCACCTCTATAATGCCCGGCGTAACCCGTCGGGGAGAGGCGACCCTTATGCTCGTAGACTCGCACACGCACCTTTTGCGGCTGGAGGTCTCGCCTGAGGAAGCCGTGAGGCAGGCGGTGGAGGCCGGGGTAGGGGCCGTGGTGAACGTCGGCACCGACGTGGAGGACTCGAAGCGGGGCGCGGAGCTCGCGGCGGTGTTGCCCAACGTCTACTCGACGGCGGGGATACATCCTCACAACGCCAATATCTACAGCGCGGCCGACCTCGAGGCGCTGGCGGAGCTCTCGGAGTCACCGGGGATCGTGGCGCTCGGGGAGGTCGGGCTCGACTACTACCGGGGATACTCGACGCCCGAGGCGCAGAAGGCCCTCTTCGAAGACATCATCTCGCTGGCTAACGACACCCGCCTTCCGCTGGTCATCCACTCGCGTGAGGCTTTCCCGGATACGATGGCCTCTCTTGGCAGCGCCCGGGTCCCCGTCGTCCTCCACTGCTTCGAGGGCGGCGAACGCGAGTTGCAGGAGGCTAAAGAGCGTGACTACTACGTCGGCCTCGCCGGCAACGTCACCTACAAGAACAGCGGGACGGCCGACGTTATCCTCCTGATGGACCCCGCAAGGCTCCTGGTCGAGACAGACGCGCCCTATCTGAGCCCCCAACCCGTGCGCGGCGAGAGGAACGCGCCCAAGAACGTCGTCTACACGGCCCGTTTCATCGCCGGGCGGATCGGTATCGGGGAGGAGGAGCTCGCGACCGTAACGACCCGCAACGCTCGCAACTTCTTCGGTCTGCCGCTAGAGGTCTGAAGCCTCTCGGTGTACTCGAACCCTCCAAAGAAGCGCCTCGGCCAGCATTTCCTAAAGGATCCGAACACCGCCCGTATAGTCGTGGAGGGGGTGACGGGGGACGACGTCGTCCTCGAGGTCGGACCGGGGCGAGGCTTCCTTACGACCTTCCTCGCAGAGAGGGCGAAACTGGTATACGCGATCGAACTCGACCCGGACGTGACGGCGGAGCTGCGCCGTCACGTCCGGAGCTTCGACAACGTCATCGTTCACGAAGCCGACGCCCTCCGCTTCGACTACGAGTCGCTCCGTCCTGCGCCCAACAAGCTCGTCGCCAACCTGCCCTACAACGTTGCCTCGCCGCTCGTCCTCAGGTTGCTGGAGGAGGTTCAGGGCCTCCACACGCTGCGTTTCATGGTGCAGCTGGAGGTGGCGCGCAGGATGGCGGCCTCGCGCGGCACCAAAGACTACGGAGCGTACGCCGTTCTGGTCCAGCTTCTCGCGGAAGTGGAGATCGCACACCGGGTCTCGCCCAACGTCTTCGATCCCCCGCCGCGGGTATACTCCGCCGTCGTGGAGATGAAACGCCGCAGACCTAGTCTAAGGCTCGACGAGTTCCAAGTCGTGAAGGAGCTCGTGCTCGCCGCGTTCAAGAGCCGCCGCAAGCGGCTGCTAAACAACCTGCCAGGCGGCTCGAGGCCGGCCGCCTCTCGCGCCCTCGAGTTCGTGGGGTACGGTCCCGGCGTGCGAGCTGAAGAGCTCGCCCCGGAGGACTTCGTGGCGCTCTATCGGGCGCTCTCGGGGGAGACGTGACGGATCGGATAGTGCTGTGGGCCTTTGCCAAGGTCAACTACGCCCTAGAGGTGCGGGGGTTGCGGGACGACGGCTACCACGAGATATCGAGCGTGTTCCAGAGCGTCTCGCTTGCCGACGAGCTCGAGATCGAACGCTCCGGAAGCGGGTTCGAGCTGATCTTCGAACCGGACGGAGTAGAGGTGGGCCCCCTCGAAGAGAACACCGTCTACAAGGCCTGGGCCTTGCTGTGGGAGGCATCGGGACACGAGCTACCGGCGAGGATACGGCTCCACAAGAAGATACCAGCGGGTGCGGGTCTGGGCGGCGGCTCAGCGGACGCGGCCGCGGTCCTGGTCGGGATGAACGATCTCTTTGACCTCGGGCTGGAGATCGAGGACTTGCGAAGGCTCGGGGCCAGGATCGGGGCCGACGTGCCGTTCTGCCTCTCCGGCGGGACAGCTCTGGGAGAAGGGGTGGGCGAAGTGCTCACCCCACTCCCCGCTCCACCGGCCCACTACCTCCTCCTCGCCAAGCCGGACCGGAGCGCGGATACGGGTGGTATCTACCGTGCCCACGACAGACGCGGCGCGCCGGGCGAAGCATCCGCGGAGCCGGTCGTCGCGGCGCTCCGGTCCGGCAGCCTTGCGGCGCTCGCCGGAGCCGTCAGCAACGACCTCGAGCCCGTTACCACGGATCTGGTACCGGAGGTGGCGGCG
>JARDZQ010000070.1 GCA_029240775.1 Rubrobacteraceae bacterium
TCGGCTTCGGCGTGGACTCGGGCATCGAGGTGATCTCTGCGGTCGTGCTGCTGTGGAGGCTGCGCAAGGCGGGACCGAACGCGAGCGCGGAGGAGCACGGCGAAGCCGAGCGCAAGGCGCTGCACCTGGTGGCCGCGACGTTCTTCTTGCTGGCCGCCTACATCACCTACGAGGCCATCGGCGCTCTCCTCTCGGGTGAGGGGCCGGAGACCTCGACGGTGGCCCTCGTGCTTTCGATCATCTCCATCGTCGTCATGCCGACCCTCGCCTACCTCAAGGGTCGCACCGGGCGCGAGATGGGCAGCAGGGCGCTCGTGGCCGACTCGGTGGAGACGTGGGTGTGCGCCTACCTCTCGGTTGCGCTGCTGGCCGCCGTGGGCCTCAACGCGGCTTTCGGGTGGTGGTGGGCCGACCCCGTGGGAGCGCTGGCGATGCTTCCGGTGATCCTCTGGCAGGGTTGGGAGACGCTGGAGGAGGCCCGTGAGGAGGGCGAGGATGACTAGGGGGTACCGGCAACGACGAACAGGCAAAAACTGGCCACATTTGATCAGCACATATGAGCAGTCTTGCTCAAGGCACGATGTCTCTCCGACGATACCATCTGCTCGTAGAGCACGACGAGAGTGAGCTATCGAGAGTGAGCTATCGAGAGTGAGCTATGCGGAACGTGTGGGTTGCGGTCGGGTTTGTTGGGGCGCTCGCGGTGGGGCTCCTGGTGGGGCTCCTCCTCGGGGTCTTCGGCTCGGGCGGGGAGCAAGGAACGGCAGCGCCTCCGGCAGCGCCTCCCTCGCGCACCGTCACCGTGGAGTAGACCGTCCCGGTCGCGGAGAAGAGCGTGCCGGCGCAGACCTCGAGTCCCCGCGCGTCTGCCCCCGCGCAGAACGTGGGCAGCCTCGAGAACGCCCGCGCCGCATTCGAGCAGGCCGTCGATGGCTATGGCAACCCGAACCTCGAGGTTGCTGAGGTGATGGAGTTCGCCAACAACTACTACGCCGAGGTCAGGGAGAAGGACACCGGCATCGGAGCGATGGAGCTCCTCATCGACAAGCCCGGCGGATGGGTCTACCCCGAGCCGGGGCCGAACATGATGTGGAACACCAAGTACGGCATGATGCCCAGGGGCGGTGGCCAGGGCATGATGGGTCCAGGCGGCCAGGGCATGATGGGTCCCAACAGACCGGGACAGACCCGACCGGGGGCACCCGCGGAGCAGATGACCGTGAGCCCCGAGCAGGCGAGGGAGATCGCTGAGGCCTACGTCAGGAGGGTCTCGCCGGGCACGCAGGCGGGAGAAGCCGAGGAGTTCTACGGCTACTACACGCTGCACACCGAAAACGATGGCGAGGTCACGGGGATGCTCAGCGTCAACGGCTACTCGGGCGAGGTCTGGTACCACTCCTGGCACGGCCCCTTCGTAGCGATGGAGGAGGAGTAGGAGCAGCTCGGATAACACCGCGAACGCAGGTTGATCTCAGAAGATCAGATGAGATCAAGGAAGAACATGATCAAAGTGAAGGTTATCGCTCCGGCGCTCACCCACAGCAGCTTCCAGTCAGTGTTGTCCTGGCCTTCCTCGTCTGGTGGCGGTCTCCAACCCCCGCGGCGCTGGTCTCGCACTACCTGCACCCCCTAGCCGCCCCCGGAGGCGCTCCGGACAAAGACCGTATCCGCTAGAGGGCCTCCGAGGGTGTGGGTCTTCCCATCTTCACCCTCGACGGTGACCAGCCCGTCCAAGGCCCGTACCTCCCTTACCGTAAGTACCTTGCCCGGCAGCAGCCCACTACCCTCTAGGACGGCCAGCGTCGGAGCGTCCTCGGGACCCACCCTAAAGACGCGCAGACGCTGACCTGCTGTCGCCTCCGCGAGGGGGAAGGAGTCATCCGGCTTGAGGGTCCCATCCTTACCCGGGATGGGGTCGCCGTGCGGATCGTGTTCGGGATGCCCAAGGAACTCGGCTAACCGCTCCGTGTATACGTCCGAGACCGAGTGCTCCAGCCTTTCGGCCTCCTCGTGCACCTCGTCCCAGGAGTAACCCAGACACTCCAGCAGGAAGGTCTCGATCAGCCGGTGGCGGCGCAGCAGCCGCAGGGCCTCCAAGCGCCCCGCTTCGGTCAGCGTAATGCCCCGGTAGCGCTCGTACTCGGCGAGTCCCATCTCCCGCAAGCGAACGAACATGTTGGATACCGAAGAAGAAGAGATCGAGAGTCGATCAGCCACATCCTTGGTGGAGGCCGCACCCTCCTCGGAGAGCTCCCAGATCGCCTTGAGGTAGTCCCCCACCGAAGAGGATGGAGACTTGACTGTCTGGGGACCGTCCATCGTCGCGCCTATGCTAACCGAGCCACCCACCGATATCAAGGCTAGCCCAACTTGACATTATGCGTTCTCTATGTTGAATTTTAGGGATGGCTAAGGGTATATGGCAGCGAACTGCGATCCGCCTGGGTCGTCGCAACGGAGACGACGAGGTCGCTGCGGGCGTCGAGGGGGTTCTGCCGGGAGAGACCGCTACGGCGCGTGCGGCGCACGCCTCGCTTAGAGGAGAGCGCAAGGGACTGCGGGCGCTCTGGCCTTTCTTGGGTCCGGCGTTCGTCGCGGCGGTGGCCTACGTGGACCCAGGGAACTTCGCGACCAACATCTCGAGTGGAGCGCAGTTCGGCTACCTGCTATTGTGGGTGATCCTGTGCTCGAACCTGATGGCGATGCTCATCCAGTCGATGTCGGCCAAGCTGGGGATCGCCACGGGCAAGAACCTCCCCGAGGTGTGCCGCGACCGCTTCCCCCGGCCCGTAACGTTCTTCCTCTGGATCCAGGCCGAGATCATCGCCATGGCCACCGACCTGGCCGAGTTCATCGGGGCGGCGCTGGCCCTCAACCTGCTCTTCGGCATCCCGCTCCTCCCCGCTGGTCTGCTCACGGGGGTGGGCGTCTTCGGCATCCTCGCTCTACAAAGGCGAGGCTTCAGGCCCTTAGAGGCGATTATCTCCGCGCTGATCGGGGTGATCGTCTTGGGCTTCGCCTTCCAGATGTTCTACGCCCAGCCCCCGGCGGAGCGCATCCTCGCCGGGCTCTTCACCCCGCAGTTCGCGGGCACCGAGAGCGTGCTGCTCGCCAGCGGCATTCTCGGGGCCACGGTAATGCCGCACGTCATCTACTTGCACTCGGCCCTGACCCAGAGGAGGGTTGAGGGTAGGAACGACGAGGAGCGGAAGAAGATCTTCCGCTTCGAGCGGATCGACGTGGTGATCGCCATGGCCATAGCCGGGACCATAAACGCCAGTATGCTCATCATGGCCGCAGCCCTCTTCCACGCTAACGGCCTGACCGGAGTGGGCGACATCGACAAGGCCTTCGAGCAACTCAAGGTGGTAGCGAGCGACAACGCAGCGATCCTCTTCGGGCTCGCCTTGCTCTCCAGTGGCTTCTCCAGTTCGTCGGTCGGTACGATGGCTGGGCAGGTGGTCATGCAAGGCTTCATCAACCGCCGGATACCGCTGTTCCTGCGCCGCCTCATCACCATGCTCCCCGCGCTGACCATCCTCGCCATAGGGGTCAACCCGAGCCGCTCGCTCGTGATAAGCCAGGTGGTGCTCTCCTTCGGCATCCCCTTCGCGCTCATCCCACTCTTGATCTTCTGCCGCAACCGGAACCTGATGGGGGTACTAGTCAACCACCGCGTGACCACCGCGGTGGCCACGGTGGTGGTGGCGCTGATAGTGTGCCTGAACGTGTTCCTGCTTTACCGGACCTTCTTCAGCTAGGGCTTCATAATTCTGCATAGAGAGGGCTGAGATCCTAAGAACCTCAACCCTCCGAGACCTTTGCCCAAACCTATGCTGGCGCTAGCTCAGCAGGCCTTTGGCGGCGCCTTCTTCTCCTTGGCTTTGCCCTTCCTCTGGTCCAAGCGACCCTCCCTCTTCATGCTCTTGTCGCCCGTCAGGGCGCCGCCGGCCTCCTTCATCCGGCCCTTGGCCCTGTCCGTCTTGCCTTCGTTCTTGTCCTTCCTGTCGCTCCTGGTGGGCACGGGGGTATGCTCCTCGCCGTTCTCGACCCTCTACATCTCCTCGGCGGTGAGCTGGTAACCGTAACGGGCGAGGGTACCCGCCGGGTCCCGTCGCGCCTGCCGCAGGAACTCTGGGTCCGTCGCCGCCTGCCTTGCCAGGTCCACCAGTACGCTTTCGCGCATAATCTTCTTCCTAACATGTGGGCGCTATACAGCGGCTCAGTCTACCGCAGCCCTGGCGCCTTCAGAATCGATAACAGGATGAGAAACGTGGAACGACAAAACGGTAAGCACACTAACAAAAAGCCTCGGACCCTTACCCCACTTCGCGAGTGCCAGATGCTTGGGACCGGTTGCTAGACCTGGGCGAGGCGTGCTCTCTACCGTGACACCACGCCCGTCGTTGGGACGCATCTACCGACGCGACAGACCGGGCGGGGAATACGACCGTCTACCCGCGCTCAACCCAAGGCGGCTACGGGTCCCGTAATTTGTCACCCATAACCCTTCCACGAAGACGGTACCCTGGAGACAATCCGCACCGATCCGCGGGAGGGCTGAGTGGTGACCAGGGAGATACAAGAAGAGCGCGTACGGCACCTGAACGAAGAGCGTGTGAGGGACGGCGATTACGTCCTCTACTGGATGCAACAGGCCCAGCGCGCCGAGCACAACCACGCCCTCGAGTACGCGGTGCAGCAGGCGAACGAGTTGGGGCAGCCGCTCCTCGTGGTCTTCGGTCTCACGGACGACTACCCGAGCGCCAACTCCAGGCACTACGCCTTTATGCTCGAAGGTTTGAGGGACGCGCAGGAGTCGCTCACGCGGCGTGGAATCAAGTTCGTGGTACAGAAGGGCGCGCCGGACGAGGTCGCGCTCCGTCTCGGCGAGAACGCCTCGATGATCGTCTCCGACGGGGCCTACCTCAGGCCGGAGCGCTCGTGGCGCCAGAGGGTGGCCGAAGAGGCGGGCCGTCGCGTGGTACGCGTGGAGTCGAACGTGGTGGTGCCGGTCGAGCTGGCCTCCGACAGGCGCGAGACGGCCGCGCGGACCCTGCGGCCCAAGATACGGCGCCACCTGGACGAGTACCTGGTGGAGCTTCTGCCAACGGAGATCGAGAAGGATTCGCTCGACCTGAGGGTAGAGGGCGGTATCGACCTTTCGGACATAGACGCGGTGCTCGAAGGCATGAGCATAGACAAGAGCGTCGAGCCATTGCGCCGCCTGTACACGGGCGGACTCACGGCGGCGAAGGAGAGGCTCAAGGAGTTTATCGAGAAGAGGCTGGACGGGTACGCGGGGCACCGCAACCAGCCCCAGACGGACCACGTCTCTCACATGAGCAAGTACCTCCACTTCGGGCACATCTCGCCCGTGTACGTGGCCCTGAGGATTCGGGAGGCGAGCGCCCCCCGGGAGGACGTTGAAACCTACCTGGAGGAGCTGATCGTGCGCCGGGAGCTGACGATCAACTTCTGCTTCTACACCCCGGACTACGACTCCTTCTCCTGCATCCCGGACTGGGCGAAACGGACCCTCAGGGAGCACCAAGAAGACGAGCGCGAGCACCTCTACATGCGCGAGGAGCTGGAGGGTGCGCACACGCACGACCCCTACTGGAACGCGGCTATGGCGGAGGCGATCCACACCGGCTACGTCCACAACCACATGCGGATGTACTGGGGAAAGAAGATCCTGGAGTGGAGCCTCTCGCCCGAAGAGGCCCACGAGACGACGCTGTACCTGATGGACAAGTACTTCCTCGACGGCCGCGACGCCAACACGTACGCCAACATCGCCTGGGTCTACGGCCAGCACGACCGAGGCTTTGCGGAGCGTCCCGTCTTCGGCAAAGTCCGCTACATGTCCGCCGGGGGCCTCGAGCGCAAGGCCGAGCCGAAGGAGTACGTCGAGAAGGTGAAGCGCCTGTCGGAGGAGTAACCGCGGGCGGACGTTGCGGGAAATGGGCGAAATGCCCCTTGTGCCGGAGGTCTAGGGCAGGCTCACTCGCGCAACCACATGGCGAGCATCCTAGCGAAGCTGGGGGTATATTCGCAGTTACAGGCGCTTGTGTTTGCCCTGCGCTATGGGGTCGTAGAGATCCCCTAAGAGCACACCCACGCAGCTCCGGGAACTATCTGCTAAACAGTTGTATGACCTAGGGGCGTGAGATGGCGCGCTCAGGCCGTTGGCTGACGCTTCAAGCCTCACGAACCGAGCCGACCCAAACGCGCCCCGCCGAGTCGGTTGTCATCATCGCGCCCGCAGGGCCAAAGGAAGTACTCCGCTTGAGCGCGATCGGCTACGGGCTAAGCCCCCGCGAGCAAGAAGTGGTCGAGTTGGCCGTGCGCGGGGCCTCCACCAAGCAGATCTCTCAGACCCTCTACATCTCCGAGTACACCGTAAAGGATCATCTCTCCAACATCGTCGAGAAGGTCGGGGTAAGACGCAGCCGGGCCCTCGTCAAACAGCTCTACCTCAACACCATCTTCCCCTAGGTTTTCTAAAGAGCCTGCGCCCCCTCGACCTCCGGCTCCTCCCCCAGTGTGGCGAAGAAGCGGATATCCTCCGGGCGTTGTGAGTTCGACTATTACACGGGGAAGCGCGTGCTGCATACGGCTTGGATTTCTGAGAACGCCTACTTTCTCGTAGGTTGGGTGAATAGAGCTTCTGGGGTGCATCGCGCTTCGTCAGGTGGCATCATTCCTGATGGAAAGGAGCACCCCGCAAGTGGTGCGGGAAGGAGGAGAACAGTGTCGGAGCAAGAGAATAAGGCCATACAGGACATGACCCACGAGGAGGTGGCCGCTGCGTTGCCAAAGCTACGCGAAGAGGCCGCAAAGGCCGATGCGAGGGTTCACGCCGCCATGGAGCGGCTGGACGAAACCGCCGAAGTACCGACCTACGTCGAGATCCATGAGGACCACCTGGTAGTCAATATCAGAGGCATAGAAAGGTCGATGAGCCTCCTGAGCAGCCTACGCATCCCCCTCGAGCACATCCAGGGCGCAGAAGCGGACCCAGAGATCGAGCACACGTTGTGGAGGGGATGGCGGTTACCAGGTGTCCACGTGCCGGGGGTTCGGTTCTACGACGTGCATGGCCACCGCGACAAGACCGTCGTGATCCGCCTGAAGGACGAAACCTACAACCGCCTGGTAGTGGAGGTTGAAGAGCCTGCCGAGATCGTCGCTAAGATCAACGATGCGGTCGGCGCTTCGCCCCGCTCCTGACGAACGTCCTAATAAGAACACGAACTCAAGGACGTTCGTGAATGCGGCGTATGGCCCCGGTCCAAACGGACCATGAGCAGTGCGAAGGTAGGGGCACTCCAACGAGTATTGAGGATAAGACCTCCCGCAGCAAAACCCAGGAGGGTACGCTCATGGGTGTTGGACCGGGGCTACGCGGACTTGCGAGAACTCCTACCTACTTCTACGAGCTATAGCGAATAAATCTTCGCGAGGTGCAACAACGCCTATTATTGTAGAGGTGCCAGCAGGGCGGTGTGCGGGAGGTCTACGTAGTACGGACACCCGCGGCGCGCTCACGAGGCCAGCCAGATAGACGGGAATCCCCACTCGC
>JARDZQ010000071.1 GCA_029240775.1 Rubrobacteraceae bacterium
GGCTAGGGACCGGAGCCGTGGCGACCGGTGAGGCCCTGCACGCTATGCTAGAGGCGCGCTCCGTCGCGTTGGTGGGGGCGAGCCAGAAGCCGGGCACGCCCGGCAACCATATGGTCCGGCAGCTGATGGTCGGCCGGTTCGCAGGCGAGGCGGCGGCCGTCAACCCCAAGTACGACGAGGTCGAGGGCGTCGCCTGCTATCCGTCGCTAAAGGAGGTGCCTTTCGTCCCGGACCTGATGTTGCTGGGGGTAGGCAACCGGCTGCTGGAGGAGCAGATGGTCGCGGCGGCAGAGCGTGGCGCGCGGGGGGTCGTCGTCTTCGCGAGTGGACTGGAGGACCCACCGGAGGAGACCCCGCTCACCGAGCGCCTGAGGCGTATCGCGCACGAGGCGGGCATGGTCATCTGCGGCGGCAACTGTATGGGCTTCGCGGACGTCGAGCGCGGGCTGCGAGCCCTCGCCTTCGAAGAGCGGCCCGACCTCGAGCCCGGTGGGGTAGCCCTGATCTCGCACTCCGGTTCCGCCTTCACGGCGCTACTGCACGCGGAGAGAGGGGTGCGTTTCAATCTCGCGGTCTCGGCGGGCCAGGAACTCACGACCACGATGGCCGACTACATGCTCTACGCGCTGGAGCGCGAGTCGACCCGTGTGATCGCGCGGTACCTGGAGACCGTGCGCGACCCCGAGAGCTTTAGCCGGGCCCTCGAGACCGCCGCGGAGCGCGACGTGCCCGTGGTCGCGCTGAAGGTGGGCCGCACGGAGACCTCTGACCGTCTCGTTACGGCCCACTCGGGCGCGCTCGCCGGAGACGATGCCGCCTTCGAGGCGCTGTTCGACGCATACGGGGTGGCGCGCGTCTGGACGCTGAACGAGATGGCGGATCTGCTAGAGCTCCTGGGGGCGGGGAGGCGAGCGGCACCCGGGGGGCTCGCCGCGATCCTCGACTCCGGCGGCGAGCGGGCGCACCTGGTCGACGCCGCGTCTGACCTCAGCGTTCCCCTCGCCCGGCCGTCGGAGGAGACCCTGCGCCGCGTCGCCGCGAGGCTGGAGCCGGGTCTGCCCGCCGTCAACCCCCTGGACGCTTGGGGGACCGGCAACGAAGCCTACCAAATCTTCCTTGACTGCTCCCGCCATCTCGTCCACGATCCCGGCACCGGGGCGTTCGCGTACGTGGTGGACCTCCACAGCGAGGAAGCCCATCGAAACCACGCCTGGGCCGCCGAGCGGGTCTGGGCCTCGACCGACAAGCCGTTCGCGGTCGTATGCGGCGTCTCGAGCGCGATCCAGCCGAGCGCGGCGGCGCGCTTGCGCTCGAGCGGGGTGCCGGTACTGGAGGACGTCGTCTCGGGCTTGCGCGCCTTCGGCCACCTCTTCGAGCGGCGCGACGCGCGCGCGCTGCCCCCCCTCAACTCCCCGGACCCGCCGCCGGAGCACGTCCGGCGGCACTGGCGCGGGGTCTTGACCCGGGGGGAGCGCCTCCCGGAGGCCGACGCGCTGCGGATGCTGGCGGACTACGGCATCCCGACGGCCCGGACCTCTGCCGCGGCAGACCTCGATGGGGTACTCAGCGCGGCAGAACGCACCGGCTACCCGGTCGCGCTCAAGACCGCGACCGCATCGCACAAGACGGAGCTCGGCGGGGTGGCACTCAACCTCGAAGACGAGGATGCCCTGACCGCGGCCTATCGCGAGATGGCAGGGTGCCTCGGACCGGCCGCGACGGTGCAAGAGATGGTCGAGCCGGGGGTGGAGATGGCGCTCGGGGTGGTACGCGACCCCCAGTTCGGTCCTCTGGCGATGGTCGCGGTGGGCGGGGTCCTGATCGAGACCCTGCGCGATCGCCGTCTCGTCCTGCCCCCCGTGGACGAAACGCGCGCCCGTAGGATCATCGACCGACTCCGAGCCCGTCCGCTCCTCGACGGTGTACGGGGCGCGCCCGCGGCGAACGTGGCCGCGCTCGCCCGGGCTATGACGCGCCTCTCGCTCCTGGTCCAGGACCTCGGAGACCTTATCGGCGCCCTCGACGTCAACCCGGTCATCGTGGGCCCACACGGGTGCGTGGCGGTCGACGCTCTGGTCGAACCTGTCCCTAGAGAAACTTAGGAAATCCGACTCGCCGGGGCGCGCGACTACTGGACCGTTTCGGAGGTTCGCCCCGGTGCCTGCGCTACCCGACCCTCAAGGTACCCTCGGGCGACCATGGCGACGAACTTGCCAACCGTCGACTCCTCGGGCGAGAGTGGCCCCTGGCGGTAGCCACGCGAGGAGACACCACGCTGGACGGACTCGCACGCACGCCAGTCCTGCCCGTTAGTGATGTGCCAGAACTCCGTGGCGTAGGAGGGATCGAAGCCTTCCGTCTCGACGGTCTCGCGACTGAAGAGCCACTCGCACTCGACGTGGGTACGGTCCGGGGCTACCGGCGTAAGACGGTGGGTCATGACGTAGTCGGGGTGGGGGCTTATGAGGAGGTTCGGGAAGATCTGATAATAGTAGACCTCCCGCTCCTGGCCTGCCGCCAGGTGCGGGAGCCTCGGGGCGAAGCTCTCGCCCGTGAGAGACATGGTCTCGGCGTGATCCTCGAGCTCCATGGAGCCGCCCACCCAGGCGCCCCGAGACTCGTGATCCTCCCCGCTCTTGGGCGGGCTGACCTTGCAGAGCTCAGGATGGATGGAGGGACAGTGGTAGCACTCGTGGTAGTTCTCGACGAGGATCTTCCAGTTCGCCTCGACCTCGTAGTCCTGCCTGGCGGCGGTCACCAGCTCCCCGGCACCGTGGTTCCCGATCATGTCCCCCAGGTTCCCCACATGCTCCTCGAACGGCACAGCCTCTCCGCTGGAGTTGGCGAACACCCAACCTTGCCACTCGGCGATGCGTACCGGAACGAGGGGGTAGTCGGCCTTGTCGAAGCCGTCTGACTTTCCGAAGCCGGGCGCTCCCCTGAGCTCACCGTCGAGCCCGTAGGCCCAGGCGTGGTAAGGGCAGCGGACGAACCTTCCACTCGCAGTTTCGCCCACCGCCATGAGCTCGTGTCCTCGGTGGCGGCAGACGTTGTAAAAGGCTCGTAGCTTCCCGCTCTCGTCCCGCACGAGCAGGGCACGCTCGTGCCCTAGGCGGACCGCGCGTCTGTCCCCAGCGTTCCGCAGATCTTCCGAGCGGCCGACGCAGACCCAGCTCCCGTCGAAGAAGTGCTCCATCTCCCACCGGAGCACCGAAGCGTCCACGTACGCCGCCGCGGGTAGGTTCATCTGCCCCTCAGAGATCAGGGACCGGGCCAGCAATTCACGGTTGACAGGCGTCATGAGCACAATCCTTTCGAGCCGATCCATCGCGCTCTTCATACCAACCCTCCGCCACGACCTGGGACCAGCCAACACACCGCTTGCCCCAGATTCCGGAAGTTAGTATAATCATTTTTAAACGACGGTTCAAGAAAGCGCTACGGTTGGACGTTTCGCTGCAGGACATCGAGGATTTGGGACTTCGCGGTATCTGGGAGAGACACGCGCGGCGTATAGGCTTCGAGCGAAGGCAGGTTCTCCCGCCTGGTGCTCGTGCCCTCGGAAGGACCGTTCCAGCTGTGGTCCTACCGGTTCGCCATACTAAATCGTGGTTCAAGCGAGAGCTGTGCCGGGTTCCGAGAGCGGCGGCCTGACATCCGCGCCGCCCGAGACCACCGCCGAGGACGATACGGGCGAGGGCCTAGGAGGAGAGGGAGATGCCGGTCTACGACGTCGTGATAGTGGGTGGGGGCAACCTGGGGTTATGGACGGCTTACCGGCTGGCGCGACGGGGTTTCGGGCGCGTCGCGGTGCTCGAGCGAGGCTGGGCCGGGGGCGGAGCCACCAGCCGGTCTGCGGGCGTGGTGCGCCAGCAAGGCGGTTCGGAGACGGCGGCCAAGCTCGGCAAACTCGGGCGACGGCTTTACCTGGAGCTCGGTGACGAGCTTGGCCTCGACTCTGGGTTCATCGAAACCGGCTACTACATAGTCGCCGAGACGGAGGAGGAGAGGGAGGGCTTCCTGCGGCTGGTCGAGGTGCGGCGGGCAGCTGGCGTCGAGAACGAGTGGATCGAGCCGGAAGAAGGCAAAAGGCGGTTCCCCGGCTTGAACTGGGACCGTTTCGTGGGGGCGACCTACACCTCCGACGACGGCTACGTTCACCCTCCGATAGCGGCCCGCAACGCGACCTTCGCCGTGAGGCTCTCCGAGGGGGTGGACCTCTTCGAGATGTGCGAGGTGCTCGGCATCGAGCGAAGCGACGACCGGTACTCCGTGCGGACCGTGCGCGGCGTCTTCGAGGCGGAGCGGGTCGTGGACGCTGGCGGGCCGCGGGGCGCTGCCGAGGTAGGGGCCATGGTGGGGGTCGAGGTGCCGGTTATGGCGGTTCGGCACCAGGTGGTCAGCTTTCCGGGCTTCCCCGAGGGAGGGGAGCACCAGTTACCGCTGGTGTTCAACGTGGGCAAAGGCTACTACTGGCGGCCGGAGGAGGAGGGTGTCCTGTTGGGCATGAGCAATCCCGTCGATGAGGCCGACGAATCTGGACGCTACCAGATCGGCTTCGACTGGGCCTTCTACGAGGAGATGCGCCCCGATTGGGAGGGCGCGTTTCCGGCGCTTGAGGGGTTGCCCGTATCGAAGGCGTGGGCGGCGTCCATAGACTACACACCGGATCACTTGCCGATCATCGACGAACCCATGGAAGGCTTCTACGTACTGGCGGCCGGGGGGCACGGGATGATGTGGGGACCGGCCTTGGGGGAGAAGCTGGCGGGGTTGATAGTCGAGGGGGAGGTCGAGGATCTGCCCAAGGACGAGATAGATCTCGGCCGCTTCGGGAGGGAGCGCGACCCGAGCACGCCGCAAGACACGATCGCCCTGCCCTTCCCGAAGAAGTGAGGATGCCCGAACCCGTGGAAGGGCTGGTGGCAAGGAGTTAGAGCTTTGACGACAGCGCAGGAACAGCCGATGATGCCCGAGATACCCGAAGAAGTGAGGGCGATCAAGGCCCGCATCGCCGAGTTCGTGAGGGAGGAGCTTCACCCGTTCGAGGCGGAGATCGCGGAGCGCGGAGAGATCGACGAGGGGAAGCTCAGCGCGCTGCGGGCGAAGGCCCGCGAGGCGGGTTTCAGCAACCTCAACATGCCCAGGGAATACGGTGGCATGGACCTGTCCGTCGTATCTCAAGTCGCGCTAGAAGAGGAGGCGGGGAAGACCACCAACGGCCTCGGGTACATGGTCGCCGACCGTGGCCCAAGGGAACTGCTCGACCTCGCGAGCCCCGAGCAGATAGAGCGCTACGTTATGCCCGTAGTCAGGGGCGAGACGCGCGAGGCGTGGGCGATCACCGAGCCCGGGGCTGGCTCCGACATAAAAGACATCGCGACCACCGCCGCAAAGGACGGCGACGGGTGGGTGCTCGACGGCGAAAAGTGGTTCGTCACCGGTGGGGAGCGTGCAGGCTTCTTCATCGTGCTGGCGTGGGACGGTGAGGAACAGGCGTCCTTCCTCGTCGACAGGGACGCGCCGGGGCTGGAGATCGTGCGCACGCCGGCGTTCATGCACGACCCTTACGCCTCGAAGCACGTCGAGCTTCGCTTGACGGGCTGCCGGGTGCCGAGCAGCGCGCGCCTCGGGGGCGACAAGGGGACCAAGCGCTGGTTTTCGTTGGAGCGGATCATGATCGCCGCGCGTTGCTGCGGGGCCGCCGAGCGGCTCGTAGACCTGGCGCGGTCGTGGTCGCTGGAGCGCGAGGCTTCCGGCAGGAAGATCTCCGAGTACCAGGCCATCCAGTTCATGCTGGCCGACTCCGTGACAGAGCTGAACGCCGCGCGGCTCATGACGTACCACGTGGCCCAGGTGTGGGATCAGGACGACCCTAGCATCTTGCACGGGAAGACGGCGATGGCGAAGCTCTTCGCCTCTGAGATGGCCGGCCGCGTGGCGGACAGGGCGGTCCAGATCTTCGGGGGGCGTGGTTACATGGTCGAGAACCCGGCCGAGCGGTACTACCGGGAACTCCGCGTGGACCGTATCTGGGAGGGCACGAGCGAGATCCAGCGCCTAATTATCGCCCGTGGGCTGCTCAAGCGGGGCGCCAAAGCGTACATGATGGACGGCCGACGCCATCCCGGATGAGAGGAGACGGTATGGGTCTTAAGTTTGGGCGCATGAAGAACCTCGTCGGTGGCGAGTTCGTGGAGTCCGTGCGGGGCGAGTGGGAGCGCATTATCGACCCCGCCACCGGCGAGGTCATAGCCGAGGTCCCCAGATGCACCGAGGAGGACGTGGATAGGGCCGTGGACGCGGCCAGTAGAGCGTTCGAGTTGTGGTTCGAGACGACGCCCGCGGAGAGGGCCGAAATGCTCCACGGGCTCGCCGACGTCTTGCAGGTGCACGCCGAGGAGCTGGCGCGGCTCGAGTCCAAGGACGTGGGCAAGCCGATCACCTCGGCCCGCGGGGAGCTGCCGTACGTGGTGGACAATCTGCGCTTCTTCGCGGGTGCCTGCCGCGTTATGGAGGGCAAGGCTGCTGGTGAGTACCTGCGAGATTACACGTCCATGATCCGTCGCGAGCCCGTGGGCGTTGTCGGCCAGATCGCCCCGTGGAACTACCCCCTGATGATGGCGGTCTGGAAGATAGGCCCCGCCCTGGCGGCGGGCAACACTGTCGTGCTCAAACCCTCCGAGCAGACGCCTCTGACGACTTTGAGGATGGCCGAGCTGGCCGCCGACCTCTTCCCCGGCGGCGTCCTCAACGTGATCACAGGCGACGGAGAGCCGGTCGGCGAGGGCATCGCGCGGCATCCCAAAGTGGACATGGTCTCCCTGACAGGCGACGTCGCCACTGGCAAGGAGGTCGCGAAAGCGGCGGCACAGACGGTCAAGCGCGTCCACCTGGAGCTCGGTGGCAAGGCGCCAGTGATCGTCTTCGACGACGCGGACGTCGAGGAGGTAGTCGAGAACCTGCGGTACACTGGCTACACCAACTCCGGGCAGGACTGCACCGCGGCCTCCCGCGTCATCGCAGGGCCCAAGGTGCACGACGGGCTCATCTCCGAGTTGGCGAGCGCGGTATCAACAATAAAGACCGCCGACCCGGCGGAGGGCGAGGACGTCGAGATGGGCCCAGTCGTCTCCGCGGCTCAGCAGGAACGCGTACTGGGTTTCCTGGAGCGGGCGAAGTCGGGCGGCGGTATAGAGGTGCTTACCGGCGGAAACGGGGCAAACGGCGGCCGCGGTTTCTTCATCGAACCGACTGTCATCGCCGGCCCGAAGCAGGGGAGCGAGATCGTCCAGAAGGAGGTCTTCGGACCCGTCGTGACCGTCCAGCGCTTCGAGGACGATGAGGAGGCCCTCCGCTGGGCCAACGACGTCCACTACGGGCTCGCCGCCTCGGTGTGGACCAGGGACGTGGGTCGGGCCTTGAGGGCGGCACGAGCACTGCGATTCGGGACGGTTTGGATCAACGACCACATCGCCGGGATCTCCGAGATGCCCCATGGGGGTTTCAAGCAGTCTGGCTACGGCAA
>JARDZQ010000072.1 GCA_029240775.1 Rubrobacteraceae bacterium
GAACGCGCTGCGTTCACCAGGCGGGCACTCTCGGGCGGGACGCGGTAGTACTCCTCATAGGGGGGCTCGTCATCCTCGAGGCTGGCCACGCCGGTGTGCAGGATCAGGGGCGCGAACTGCACGCCCTGGGCGACGAGACGCGTGATGAGCTCTGGCGTGAACGCCCTCCCGGCGGAAGGCATCTCCGCGCTGCCCCTCTCCGTCGCGTAGACCGTCTGGTAGTAGCTTATGGGCCAGCTCTCCCCGACGTAGCCGTAGCGGATCGGGGACCCGTGCCGGTCGAGGTACTCGTCGAGCGGTCGCGGCAGGTCGAGGGTAGAGAGCCACAACCGTGACCCTTCGACCCGGGCGGTCTGTCCCGGATATGGGGCGTGCAGCGTGACGGTAGCCCCTTCCGGTAGAAGCAGCGTCTCGCCGGGGGCGACATCACGGAACGGCTCCATGGCCCGACGAAGCTCCACGATCCAGAGCCCTCCCGGTAGATGTGTCGAGAGGTGCAGCTCCAGCTGCGTGCCGTCCTCGCGCTCCGCTCCCACGGCTGCGTTCATCGTGGCGCTTGTGTTGATCACCAGCACGTCCCCGGCCTCGAGGAAGTCCCCGAGGTCCCTGAACCTGGAGTGGACCACGCGGTCATCGTCTCTGTAGGAGACCATCAGGCGCACCTCGTCGCGGGAGAGGCCACGGGCCTCAGGCGGCTCGCTCGCCTCCAGCTCCCGTGGCAACTCGAAGTCGAGCGGTGAAAGCTTCCAGAGACTCCATTCCTCGCCCCGTTCGGCGAAAATGTGTTGTACGTTCAGCAATCCATCATCCTTCGTTAACGTGGATCAGGGCTCGCGCCTCGTAGCGGCCGCTCGGCAGGTCGCCGGTGAGCAACTCCACGAGGCCCGGCACGCTCTCCTCAGGCAGCGGACGGTCGCTTATGTCCTCGTCCGGAAAAGCCTCCTGTTGCATCCGGGTCCGCATGTCGCCGGGGTCCACCCGGTAGACGCGCAGGTCCGGATTCTCGGCTGCGAGGATGTTGGAGAGCTGCTCGAGGGCAGCCTTGCTCGAGCCGTACCCGCCCCAGCCCTCGTAAGGCTCGACGGCGGCGTCGCTCGTTACGTTCAGTATCCGGGACCCCGGCTTCAGATCGTGCCGGAGTGCCTGGATCAGGGCGAGCGGCGCGAGCGTGTTGGCGCGGTAGACCTCTTCGAGCGTCTCGAGCGGGTAGTCGAGCAGGACCGGCTGCGGGCTCGGGCCGAGGATGCTCGCGTTGTTTACCAGGGCGTCCAGGCCCCCGAGCTCGCGCACGGCTCCGGCGAGAGAGCGGCGATGCTCGTCATCCGTCACGTCGCCGGGTATTGCGACGACGTGGGTAAGATCCGCGAGCTCGACGCGGGCCGCTTCCAGGTCCTCGGCGCCGCGGGCGTCTATGATCAGGGTCCACCCTTCGGCGGCGAGCCTGCGGGCCAAGGCGAGGCCGAGACCGCGCGAGGCGCCGGTGATCAGGGCCATTTTAGTCGTGTCTTCGGTCATGTTGTTTCCTTTCAGGCTCTGGCGGGATTGGCGCGGGTGACGGCGCGCTCGTAGCCCATGCGGAAGAGCTCGATGGCCCCCGGCACGTCTTCGGGGGTCTGGATCTGGAAGCTCGCCGTCGTGCGGCTGTCCGGGAAGGCGGGGTGGGGTATCGCCCGCCCGGACCGGATCAGCTCGTCGCGGACCTCACTGGGGAACCGGAAGTCGGCGTGTCCGTCGTCGTGGACGTGCCCGATCTGCCGCCGGTCTAACCTGTAGAGGGTGACGCCGACCCCGCCCGGGCCGTATTCGTCCCTCTCCTTCCGGACGCCGGGCCATCCCAGAACCTCGCGCTCTACCTGCGCCAGCAGTTCGTCACTCATCATATTCCTCCTCTTCGTACGCTCTTATGGTGCGACGAGGGAGGGCGCGGCGCATCGTGCGAGGGTACGGTTGTGCACCTGTACCTCGGTACAGGTTAGCCGGGCATCCGGATGAGACCGCGCCGGGCAGCGATGGCGACGGCCTCGGTGCGGTTGTCGGCGCCGAGCTTGGCGAGGATCGAGCTGACGTGGAACTTGACGGTCCGCTCGGTGACGAAGAGCCGCTCGGCGATCTCGCTGTTCTGCAAACCCTCGGAGATGAGGCCTAGCACCTCGAGCTCCCTGGGGGTGAGCTGGTTGGCCTGTGCGCGCTCGTCGCCGCGCCCGAGGTGCTCGAGCACCCGGGCCGTGACGCCGGGCTGCAAGAGTGAGCCGCCAGCGTAGACCGTGCGTACGGCGTCGAAGATCTCCGCCCGCGAGGCCCCTTTGAGGAGATAGCCCCGGGCTCCGGCGCGCAGGGCGCCCAGGATGCGCTCGTCGGTGTCGTAAGCGGTGAAGACCACGGCGCGAACCTCAGACCCAGCGTCGCGCAGCCTCTCCAGCGCCGCGACGCCGTCCGTCCCGGGCATCTCCAGGTCCAGCAGTATCACGTCGGGACGGAGCGCTTCGGCCAGCCGCACGGCCTCCGAGCCATCCGCCGCCTCGCCGACCACCTCGAAGTCCGGCTGGGTGGAGAGGACGGCGACGAGGCCCTCGCGCAGCATGGGGTGGTCGTCGGCAACGAGGATCCGGATCCCCCCTTCCGCCATCAGAGCTTCTCCAGCGGTACGGTGGCCTCGATCCTGGTCCCCGCGCCCTTCTCGGTGTACACCTCCAGCTCGCCGCCGAGCACCTCTGCGCGCTCGCGCATCCCTATGAGCCCGTGCCGGTCTCCTGGCACCTTCGAGGTTTCGAAGCCCCGGCCATCATCCTCGACGGCGAGACGCACCCGCTCAGGGGTGGCGACGAGCCGGACTATCACGCGCCCGGCTTCCGCGTGCCTGGCGACGTTGGTGAGGGCTTCCTGGCAGATGCGGTAGAGGGCGGCCTCGACGCTAGGCGGCAGCGGTCGGCTGCCGTTTACGGCCCTGTAGCGCGCGCTTATGCCCGTCTGCGCCTCCCAGCGGTCCACCAGGGCTCTGAGCGCCTCCGAGAGCGGGCGTCCTTCGAGCGGGGCGGCCCGCAGATCCAGCACCGAGCGCTTGGCCTCCTCGAGGTTGGAGCGGGTGAGGGAGAGCGCGCGGCGCAGCGGCTCGTGCGCTCTCTCGGAGCCGGCGTCGAGCAGGGCGTCGGCGGACTCGAGCTGAAGGGCGGTCGCGGTGAGACCCTGGGCCAGGGTATCGTGGATCTCGCGCGCCAGCCTGTTCCGTTCCTCGACCGCGCCGAGCCTTGTGCTTTCGGCGAAGAGCCTGGCTCTCTCTACGGCGATGCTCAGTAGGTCGCCGACTGTGTAGAGGAGTTGCAGGTCTTCGGGGGAGAGGCTTCGCCAGCCCGGGCTGGCGACGTTCATGACGCCGAGCTTCTTCTCCCCCGCGTAGAGTGGGATGCTGGCGTGGTAGCGAAGGCCGTCCGTGCCGTCCACGAGCCCGTCGAGCCGGCTGCACGTGAGCACGTTGACGTTCGCCGCGCCTTCGAGGTCGCCCCGCTTGTACGTGTCGAGGCAGTAGCAATACCCGGACCCGTCCATGCGGCGAGGGTCTTCGGAGAGGGCGGGCGGCAGGTTCTGGGCGGCGGCCAGGTAGGGCTCCGATGAGTTCTCGTTCATAAGCCAGATCCAACCCGTCCGCAACCCCAGAAGCTCTGCGACTTGGGCGAGGGTGAACGCCAGCGCCTCGCCCAAATTCACCGAGCGATTGAGCTGGCGGGCTATCTCGTTCAAGACCGAGAGCTCGTGGTTGAGACGTCGCAGGTCTTTTTTCGCACCGTTCGAGGGCTCGACCATCGTCGCTCTTACCTCCTTCACAGTGAGTCTACCAGCGCGCGAGAGGCCGGGTCCTGCGGAAGAAGACTCAGCCTCCCTGGAGGCGTTGCGCGCGTGGGGTGCCCCCGGCTATAGTGTCGAAAGCAATGTAGAGTGCAAACTCTCCGGGAGGGTAATATGAGCGAGCAGGATCTCGCGCGGCGGCTGGATGAGCTCTTTCGCGAGACGGGTGAGGCGCACCACCAGGCGTACATCGAGACGGACGGCGCCGACCCCGAGTGGCCGCTTTGGTACGCCGAGTACCTGCACGTGAGGCTGGCCCCGCTCCTTGAGGCGAGCTTCACCAAGAGCGAGCTCGTCTACCTCCTCATCTGGGTCGCCAACGAGCAGCCCCTCGACGCTCCGGGCGCGGACTGGGCGCGTTACTACGCAGATTTCTTTATGCAGCGGTACGCGGTGTAGCTGTGAGCGTCGCGCGCCTCTCGCTGTGCGCCGCTCACCAGCGTATACAATCGTCGGGTTTGCGGAGAGACGACGTAGCACGGCGAACCCCGTCGCTGTATCGAAGGAGGATCGGCATGAGCGAGAGGCGCGACGCGCGCAACGAGAGGGAACGACAACAGCAAGAGCTCAATGATGCCGGCTGGGAGCTCGTCGAGCGCGGCAGCGGCAAGACCATCTGGCGAAACCCCAGGAGCGGCCACCTCTACCCGCAATATGTAGCCATAACCATGGTCAGGGACGAGCCGAGCCCAGAGATCTCCGACGACGGACCGGGGGACAGGGCGGGACGCTGATCTCTAGCGACGCGCGCTGGGATCTTGCGTGTACCTGATCGTGAAGATCGTGGCGAGACGCGGTCCGAAAAGTTAGAGTGCCAGGTAAAGTGGGGGAAGCGGTGGAAAGGAGGATCGCGGGTATGGCGAGCGAATCAGAGGACAAGCGCGGGCAGCTTCTGCGGGCCGCTTACGAGGTAGCTACGCCCAAAGGGGGACCGTCGGCCTCGGTGCACTTGCACGAGATCGCGAAGCAGATGGGGTTGAAGGACCCTGGCAGGGATGAAGACGTCCGGGGCGAACTCACGAGCATGGTGCTTGACCTTCAGGAGGAGGGCGACGTGGAGGGGTGGTCTCCCACCAATGCGCGCTTCAGGCTCACCTCTCAGGGCGTGAGCAAGGCCGAGGGTTAGCAAGGCTCTACGACCCCGCGCTCGAAGCAGATCCGGACGAGATCCTGGCGAAACCTAGCCTTTCGGTTGATGCGCTGGCTGCGCCACCTTTGTAGAGTGAAGCCAGCATCGTGAGCGACGGCAGGTCTCGGTGTACCAGAACCACAGAGCTGCGCCAGCAACTGAGTGGTGTCTTTGAGGGGCGTTAGGTCTGTGAGGTGGCAGCTATTCGTAGCCCCGAAGCCGGGTTCCTGTCCTACCCCTTGCGTTGCCGCCTTCTCAGGAGGCGCCGGAGCAGTATAGTCGCGAGGACCAGGACGACGAGGGCGACGATGCCGTAGCCGAAGGACTTCGCGACGGTCAGGAGCTTGCCCCAGTAGGAGCCGAAGACGTAGCCGACGAGCGTGTAGGCCACAGCCCACACGGCCGCCGCCGAGAGGTTGTAGGGGAGGAACTTGTAGTACTTCATCCGGCTAACCCCGGCGAACAGGGGGGTCATGCTCCTGAGGCCCGGACCGAAGCGGCCGACGAAGACCATCTTCCCGCCGTGCGCTTCGAAGGAGCGCTCCACCTTCTCCAGGGTGCCCTCGTTGATCAGGAAGTGAAGGAAGCGCATCTTCAGGACGCGGTCGATCAGGGGCCGCCCGCCGATGCGCCCGATCCAGTAGACCGCGTTATCCGAGACCAGGGCCCCGCCGAAACCGGAGAGCATCACGAGCGGGAGCGCGGCGCGTCCCATGTTGGAGAACCATCCCCCCGCAAAGAGGACCACGTCGCCCGAGGCCGGCAGGCCGAAGTTGTCGAGTGCCGCCCCGATAAAGATCACGACGTACCCGTGGGCGAGCAAGAGGCCGGTAATGAAGTGCAGGATGCCCTGCGGCGAATCGGGGATGGAGGCGATGAGGTCCTGGAGGTTTTGCATGAACCGAACGTTTATACCACGCCGCGCTCTTTCCCATGGGCGGCAGTTGACGCGCGCAGGGCCCACGGCTATGCTGCGTGGCAGGGTTAGCAGGAGGGCGAGGGGGCCCAGGAAGCCGGTGCGAGTCCGGCGCGGTCCCGCCACTGTGACCGGGGAGCGAACCCGAAGACGAGGCCACTGCTCACGAGCGGGAAGGCTAGAGGGGGAGCGCAGATCCGGGAGCCAGGAGACTGGCCTTCGCCCGTAGTAGTCCCGACCGGGGCGAGGACCCCGAGGAGGAGGTCTCAATGGACAGGGTCGCGGGGAAGGCAACCCTCCCCATCTGGCTGGCGCTTATCGCCCTGACGCTTTTCGCCGTGCTCTTCGACAACGGCGCGCTCCTGGCGCCTCTCCTGGGGGAGGCGGCGGGGGCGAACAACTACCTGCACGAGCTCTTCCACGACGGGCGCCACGTGCTCGGAACCCCCTGCCACTAGGCGGCAGCCTTGATCTGGACCTACCTGCGTAGAGGGCTGGCCGCCGGGCTGCTCGCCGGGCTGCTCGCGGGTCTCTTCGCCTACCTTTTCGCCGAGCCCGTCCTCGATCGGGCGATCGAGCTCGAGAGCGCCGCGCACGCCGGGGAGCACTCCGAAGCGGTCTTCGACCGCGGGGAGCAGAAGGCAGGCTTGATCCTGGCTACCGCGCTCTACGGCACCTCGGTGGGCGCCCTATTCGGTCTCCTCTCGGCCTTTTTCCGAACCCGGACCGGGAGCGAGTGGCGGCGCAGCCTGACCCTCGCAGGTGCTGTCTTTCTGGGGGCCGTGCTGCTCCCGTTCCTGAAGTACCCGCCGAACCCGCCCGGCGTCGGCGCGGACCCCTCCACCCTGACCGAGCGTACCCTTGCCTACCTCGCCATGGTGGCCCTCGGCCTGCTGGCCGTGCTGGCCGCCTGGCGGTTCGCCCACGCGACTTCGCTCGAAGGTGCCTCGCGCCTGGTGCGCTACCTGGTGGCCGGTGCGGTGCTCGCCGGTCTCTGGACGTTCCTCTACCTGGCGATGCCGGAGTTCGGTCCCGCTGACGGGCACGCGCCGGCCGGCCTCGTCAGGGACTTCAGGCTCTCCTCGCTCGGGACGCAGGTGGTGCTGTGGGCGGGCATCGGGGGCGTCTTCGGCCTGCTCGGCGAGTGGGCGCGCCGCAGGGGTGCGCTTTGAGGGGGACCCTTTGAGGGGCGCGCTCCTCGTCGCCGGGACGCACTCGGATGCCGGGAAGAGCATCGTCGTCGCCGGCATCTGCCGCTGGCTCGCCCGCGAGGGCGTGCGAGTAGCTCCCTTCAAGGCGCAGAACATGGCGCTCAACTCCTTCGTAACGCGCGAGGGGGCGGAGATAGGCCGCGCCCAGGCCGCCCAGGCGCAGGCCGCTACCGTCGAGCCCGAGGCCGCAATGAACCCGGTGCTGTTGAAGCCGTCCGCCCACGACACGCAGGTCATCGTGCGCGGCAGACCGTGGGCTAAGGCCAGCGCAAGGAGCTATGGGGGGATGAAGAGGGATCTGCTGCCGGTAGTTCTTGAGTCCCTCGAAGACCTCAAGAGCCGGTTCGACGTGGTCGTCTGCGAGGGCGCAGGGAGCCCGGCGGAGATAAATCTGCGGCCATACGACCTCGCGAACATGGGCCTCGCGCG
>JARDZQ010000073.1 GCA_029240775.1 Rubrobacteraceae bacterium
CGGCCGAGTTCGAGGGCCTGACCGAGGCGGAGCTACAGTACCTGCAGTTCCTGCAAGGCTTCGTCGAAAGGGCGATCCACGACAAGGCACAGGCCGCCCAGCCGCAGATCATCGCCCACGCGCTGGCCGACTCGCCCGCTGGCCAGCTCGCCTGGAGTGGCCAGCTGTTCGGGCCACCCGGACAGGCTCTCAGCGCCGACCAGATCCTCACCAACGTGTCGATCTACTGGTTGACCAATACAGCCGCATCGGCGGCCCGCTTCTACTACGAGAACGCCAAGGTGGAGAACCCCACTGAGCCAACCACGATCCCCGTCGGCCTGGCGAGCTTTGCGTTCGACTTCCGACCGATCCGCAGGTTCGCAGAACGCGATCACAAGAACATCGTTTCCTGGAGCGAGTTCGACCGCGGCAGCCACTGGGCCGCCCACGACGCCCCCGACCTCCTCACCGGCGACATCCGCCAGTTCTTCCGCAGGTTCCGCTAGCAGCCATGGAGATTCCCGTGACCAATCAGGCTCAGATCCGGCCTTTCCGGATCGACATCCCGCAGGCCGACCTCGATGACCTGCGCGACCGTCTTGCCCGCACCCGGTGGCCGAGCGAGACACCCGGCGTCGGCTGGAGCCGGGGAGTTCCGGTCGGCTACCTCAAGGAGCTGGCCGAGCACTGGCGGACCGGCTACGACTGGCGCGAGCACGAGGCCGAGCTCAACGAGTTCCCTCAGTTCACGACCGAGGTCGACGGGCAGAACATCCACTTCCTGCACGTGAGGTCACCCGAGCCGGACGCCTTCCCGCTGGTCCTCAGCCATGGCTGGCCGGGCTCGGTGGTCGAGTTCCTCGACGTGATCGGGCCGCTGAGCGACCCGAACGCGCACGGCGGTGACCCTGCGGATGCCTTTCATTTGGTGATCCCCTCGTTGCCAGGCTTCGGGTTCTCCGAACCTACCAGGGAGCCTGGCTGGGACAGCAAACGGATGGCCAGGGCGTTCGCGGAGCTGATGAGCCGGCTGGGGTACGAACGGTACGGCGCGCAGGGCGGCGACTTCGGAGCGTTCATCTCGCCCGACCTCGGCCGGGTCGACCCCGGCCACGTCGCTGGTGTGCACGTGAATGCAGCCACCGTGGGCTTCATCCCGTTCGGCGGCGTCGATGAGGCCACGCTCGCCGAGTTCACCGACGCCGAGAAGACTCGCTTCGAGCGGATGAGCAGGTTCCTCTCCGAGGGTAACGCCTACTCCCAGATCCAGGGCACCCGCCCGCAGACGCTCGCCTATGGGCTCACCGACTCACCGGCCGGCCAGCTCGCCTGGATCGTGGAGAAGTTCAAGGAGTGGACCCACCCGTCGGCCGAGCTGCCGGAGATGGCAATAGACCGGGACCGAATGCTCACCAACGTGATGCTCTATTGGCTGACCGCAGCCGGAGCGTCGTCGGCCCAGCTGTACTACGAGAGCGTGCACTCAAGCAACTGGCCGACGCCTTCGGCGGTGCCGACCGGGGTCGCGGTCTTCGCCGAGGACATCCCGATCCGGCGCTTCGCGGAGCAGGGCAACAACATCGTGCACTGGAGCGAGTTCGACCGCGGCGGCCACTTCGCCGCGATGGAGGCACCCGATCTCCTCGTCGGCGACGTCCGCGAGTTCTTCCGCGGCGTCCGCTGATGGCCCGAGTAGGAAGCGGTCCTGGTGACGTACTGAGCCGCCGGGCGCTCAACCGGGCCACCCTGGAGCGACAGCTGCTTCTGCGCCGGGCGAAGCTCTCCGCCCTGGACGCTATCGAGCATCTGGTCGGCATGCAGGCCCAGTCGCCGCTTGCGCCCTACGTCGGTCTCTGGACGCGGTTGGAAGGTTTCCGGCCCGACGAGCTGATCCGGCTCATGAACGACCGCGAGGTGGTGCGCATCGCGCTCATGCGCAACACGGTCCACCTGGTGACCGCACGGGATTGCCTGATGCTACGCCCGCTAACGCAGGTCATATTCGACCGCGACCTGCGCGTCAATAACAGCTTCGCTCCTAGGCTCCGGGACGTGGACATCGACGCTCTCACCGCGGCCGGACGTGCTCTGGTCGAAGAACGGCCGCGCACCAACCCGGAGCTAGGCGCGCTGCTCCAGAAGCAGTGGCCCGACTGCGACGCGGCTTCGCTCGCCTTTGCGATCCGCAGCCAGGTGCCGCTCGTGCAGGTACCGCCGCGCGGCATCTGGGGGAAGGGCGGACAGGTCACCTGTACCTCGGCCGAGGCGTGGCTCGGCCGCTCGCTCGACGCCGATCCCTCGCCGGACGAGATGGTCATGCGGTACCTGGCGGCGTTCGGTCCGGCAACCGTCAAGGACGTTCAGCAATGGTGCGGGCTAACCCGGCTGCGCGACGTCGTCGAGCGGCTGCGACCGCGTCTGGCAACCTTCCGCGACGAGGCTGGCAACGAGCTCTTTGATCTTCCAGATGCGCCATGGCCGGATCCGGATACGCCGGCGTCCGTGCGCTTCCTGCCCGAGTACGACAACCTGTTCGTCTCCCACGCCGATCGAAGCCGGGTCATCAGCGAGACGGATCTCAAGACGCTGCGTGCCACAGAGCGCCTCGTCCGCGGCTCCGTGCTGGTCGACGGCTTCTTCCGCTGCCTCTGGCAGATCAGGCGTCAGCGAGGAGTCGCGACTCTCCACATCGAGGCGTACGGGCCACTATCAGACCACGACCGCCATGCTGTGGCCGAGGAGGGAGCGAACCTGCTTGCGTTCGCCGCATCCCGCGCGAAGGCCCGCGAGATCCAGTTCACCGTGCGGGAGTGACCTGTGTTGGACGATCTTTGCGAATGTAGGAGATTCGAAAGGTCACCGGTATCCACCACCCGACGCGCGTTTGCTTCGAGCCACTCGTTTCCGGGGGCGCTTTGAGGTAAGATGGTCTTCTCCCTGTGGTCGGGGCAATAGAACGAGGTCGGCATAAGCGAACAGGCGTTAAGGGAAGACGTAGATCACGCACGGCTAGCCGAATCGGCCGTGCGCGAGGGCGAGCTGCACTTCCGCCGCCTGCTCGAGAAGCTGCCCGCGGGGGCTTACACCTGCGACCGGGACGGTTTGATCACCTACTTCAACCAGCACGCGGTGGAGGTGTGGGGACGCGAACCGAAGCTGAACGATCCCGTGGACCGCTATTGCGGCTCGTTCAAGCTCTTCTCGACCGATGGAGCGGCGATAACCCACGACCGGTGCTGGATGGCACGGGCTCTCGAGACGAACAGAGGGTACAACAGGCGCGAGATCGTCATCGAGCGCCCGGACGGAGAGCGGATCACCGCGCTCGCCCACGCCAACCCGATACACGACGAGTCCGGCAACCTTCTCGGCGCGGTCAACGTCCTCGTGGACATCACCGACCGCAAGCGAGCCGAGGAGGCTCTGCATGAGATAAGGGAGGCCGAGCGGCGCCGCATAGCCCGCGACCTCCACGACGTGGTGCTCCAGGACCTCTCGGCCACCTTGCAGTCCCTGCAGGCGGCGCAGGTGGAGTCTGAGGGAGTCGGGCTGGACCAGGAGGTGGAGACCCTGAGGAACGCGGTCCAGGGCCTGCGAAACGCCGTCTACGACCTGTACGCGGAGGACACTCAGTCGCTCTCGCGGACCGTGGAGTCCCTGCTGGAGCTCAACCGCCAGCTCGCCCCGGGCTGCGAGATGACCCTGAGCGTTGACCATGGTTTCCCCTCGGAGCTACCGGATACGGTCAGGCCGGAGCTCGCGCGTATCGTCCAAGAGGCGCTGGCCAACGTCCGGCGCCACTCCGGGGCTCATCGCGTCGAGGTGACCCTGGAGTCGGACGAAGACGAGATCCGGGCACTCATCACCGACGACGGCAGAGGGTTCGAGCCGGACAGGGCCCGGCCGGGCGTGGGGCTCACCTCGATGGAGGAGCGAGCCGCCCTCATCGGTGGCGATCTGGAGATCCGTTCGGAGCTTGGCGTGGGTACGCAGGTGCGCTTTTGCCTGTGGCGAGACTTCTGAGGCGCTACCGGACCTAGGTTATCTCTCAAATAGGAAAGAGGCAGCGATGCTTCCTACTACCAGGCTAACCGTCAGCGGTCTGCTGGCGCGGGCGGTGGACGTGCCGGTGGAGCCCCCGCTGGAGACCGCGAGCGCGGAGATCCGCTCTGCCCCGCTGGTGCTCGTGGATCTCGCAACGGAGGAAGGGGTGACGGGCCACAGCTACGCCTTTTGCGTCACGCCGCTCGCGCTGGCGCCGATGGCGCGCCTGGTCTCGAACCTCGGGCCCCCCATCGAGGGCGACGCTGTAGCCCCGCTTTCTATCGAGGAGAAGCTCCACAACAGGTTCCGACTGCTCGGGCCGCAGGGCCTGACGGGCATGGCGATGGCGGCCGTAGACGTTGCCGCCTGGGACGCGCTGGCGAAGGCCCACGAGTCGCCGCTGGTAGAGTTCCTCGGCGGCGAGAGGCCTCCCATCCCCGCCTACGCCAGCCTGAGGGCGATGGGCCTCGAGAGCGTGACCGAAGAGGCGCGGGAGGCTGTCGGGTCGGGCTTCGGAGCGGTGAAGGTGAGGATCGGACACCCCGACGTGCGGAGGGACATGGAGGTGGTGCGGGCCGTCCGGAACGCCATCGGAGACGGCGTGGATCTCATGGTGGACTACAACCAGGTCCTCTCCGTCCCCGAGGCTATAAGCCGGGCTCGCATCCTCGACGAGGAAGGGCTGTACTGGATCGAGGAGCCAACCCGCGCCGACGACTTCGCAGGGCACGCCCGCATCACGCGCGAGGCAAAGACTCACGTCCAGATCGGCGAGAACTGGTGGGGCCCGCACGACATGGCTAAGTGCCTCGCGGCCGGAGCCTCGGACCTCGCGATGCCCGATGTCATAAAGATCGGGGGCGTCTCGGGCTGGCTGCGCGCCGTCGCCCTGGCCGAAGCCGAAGGGATGCCGGCCTCGAGCCACCTCTACCCGGAGGTCAGCGCGCACCTCCTGGCCGCCACCCCGACCCGTGACCGGCTGGAGCACCTGGACCTGGCCGGCCCCATCCTGAAGGAGCCGCTCAGGATAGAGAGTGGGAACGCCGTGCTCCCCACCTCACCGGGGACCGGCGTCGAGTGGGACGAGGAGGCCGTCCGACGCTACCTGGTGGACTGAGCGGGCTCAAAGTACACGTCTCAGCAGTCAGCGATGTTCGCCGCAGGCAGGCAAAACAATCTCCTCCCGCGACGAACCCCGAAACCTGATGCCTGAGAATCGCGATCCTCCGGCACGCCGCTATCAGTGGTTCCGGAGCGCGTCGATGAGTTCGCCCTTGTTCATGTTGGAGCGCCCCTCGATACCGATCTGCCTGGCGCGCTCTTGCAGGTCCTTCTTCGACCAGTCCTCGTAGCTGCCCGACTTCCCGCCGCGCCTGCCGGCCTTAGAACGGCCGGTGTTGGCGATCCTCGCCGCCTTCTCCTTGCTCTCCCCCTTCTGGCGTAGCTTCTCGTAGTGCTCGTCGTCCTTGACGCTCGGGCCGTGATCTTTGGCCATGGCTGTCACCTCCTCACGAGCCTTCCGCTATGACGGACCCCGACGACCTCCCGGTCGCGGGTCTGCTCTACGGGAAGCGTTCCCCGTGGGGCCGACACCATAAACCCCCCTGAGGAGAGACACCGTGGGCTGGGCCTTCCCCTATGGCCCTGCCTCGGGGACGGCGCCGATCTGTCGCATCAGGCCCAGCTCGTCCTCGACGGTCCACGACTCGGCGATCCTGCCTCCCTCTATGCGGTACATGGAGATGCCCGTGAACTCCACCTCCTTGCCGGTCGGCGGGACGCCCACGTACTCCCCAAGGTGGGTGGCGCGGGCCGTCCAGCGGGCCGCGACCCTGTCCCCCTCCGCTACGAGGTCCTCTATGGTGCTTACCACGTCCGGGAAGCCCCGGCGGAAGTCGGCCGCCTCCTGCCTGGCAGCCTCGGCGAGTTCGGGGGCGAAGAGATCCCCTGCCGCATCGAGGTCCCCCGTATGGTTCCACAGCTCTTCTTGCTCCCGGCGCACCAGAGCGTTGTTCTCCTCCGTAGACATGTCGGACTCACGTATCTTTCAGGGTGCGGGCTCGCGGGGTCGCCATGCCCAGCCTGTATAAGGCGTAGTAGAGGAGCCCCCCGGTCAGCATCCCGGCCAGCCACGAGAGGTCGAGGCCGTTCAGGGCCCGGGCGATGGGTCCCTGCAGCGGGGCGACCAGCCCGTAGAGGAACAGCCACGTCATCACGAGGCCGACGAGGAGGGAGATGATCGCCGCCCAGTTCACGTCTCCCACCCGTGACTCGCTCGGTGACTGGTAGAGCGCCTCGACGTCTATATTCTCGCGGCGGATGACGTAGAAGTGGACGAGCATGATCGCCGCCCACGGGCTGGCCCAGGCGACGACGGTCGCAAGCCAAGCGTCGAGCTGCTCGGCGAGGGTGCCCGCGAAGACCAGGTAGATCGTGAAGGCGGTGGCGAAGACGCCGACGATGATAGTCAGGATGTGCCGGCGTACGTTGATGTCCACCGCGAGGGCCGAGACAGACGTGGAGTAGACGTTCAGTATGTTGGTGGCTATCGGCCCGTGGAGCACCAGGAAGAGCACAGGCACCGCCAGAGCGCCGAAGGTGTTGACGATGATCACGGCCGGGTCAGCTCCCGTCCCCGTCGTCGCGATCGACGCTCCGAGGATGCCGAGCCAGAGGACCGGGATGAACTGCCCCAGAGCGCCGGCCAAGAAGAGCTTGCTGCGGGAGACGGTGCGCGAGGTAAAGCGGGAGTAGTCCGAGGCGTAGGCGAGCCAGGTGATCCCCCACCCGATGCCTATGGCGGTCATGACTTGGCTCATCGCGGTCCAGCGCGCGGCGCCCTCGGCCTCGCCGGCGTAGCCCCACTGGACCTCGCCGCCGGTCCACGCGACGATGGACATGGCGACGAGGATGATGAGCGTGATCGGCACGGTCCACTTCTCGAAGGTGCGAATGGCGTAGAAGCCTAAAGTTGCGAGCCCCACCTGTATCGCCATGAGGACGAGCACGACGATGACCTTGGTCGTCGGGGTGCCGGGGATACCCAGTTTCTCGAGCAGGGCGACGCTGAGGTCGAGGATGATCCAGGTGTTGATCGCGATCCAGCCGGTCGCGATGACTATCTGGAAGAAGGCCGGGAAGTACGCGCCCCTCCTGCCGAAGGCGCTGCGCGTGAGGACCATCTGCGTCACCCCGGTGCGCTGGCCCATGAGCACGAACGCGCCGAAGATGGTCACCCCGATGGCGTTGCCGATGGCCAGCACGAGCACGGTGTCCCAGAACCCGAGGCCAAGCACGATCCCCAGAGCACCCAGGACCCAGTTAATAGGGGCGATATTGGCGCCGGCCCAGATCCAGAACTGGTCCAGCGGCGTCGCGTCCTTGTACTCCTCGGGGACGGGCGCGATGCTGTTGTGCTTCTCGATGTGTATGGCTTCTTCGAGCTCCGCCTGCTCGCCTCGCTCCTCGACGCCGGGTTGTCTGTCCACCGCTACTCCT
>JARDZQ010000523.1 GCA_029240775.1 Rubrobacteraceae bacterium
TGGTCCCGGCGGGGTTGACGTCGAGGGTGTAGGTCCCTTCGGGAACCTCCACGTAGGGCGTGGCGTCGGGGAAGGTAAGGCCCTCCACCAACGGGTCGCCCCCCCTCGGGACCACGTCCACGGGGCCCGCGTCCGGCGAGGCGTGGACGACGCGCACCTTCGCGTTGCCCGCCGAGGGCGCCCTCAGGTCGTCCTCGTAGACCTGCGCGGTCAAGGAGCCGTCAGCGACAAGACCAACGGCGGCAATGGTGTAGGCGCCGCCCGCGGCCACCTCGACGGGCGTGTCGATGACCGGGGTCGAGGTGTCGCCGGTGGCGTAGACGGTGACCTGCTGGGTGCCGGCCGGGAGCGGCAGGTAGTCCGAGATCGTGGTGTAGGCCACGTCGGTGAGCACCGGCTCACCGTTGACGTAGACGTCTACGTTGGGGGCATCGGGCGCGAGGTGCGCCACCCGCACCTGCGCCTCTCCGCTCTGCGCAAAGGCCGGGGCCGCCAACGCGAGCGCCAGCGGCAGCGCGAGCCCTAAGATGAACACCCTACGAATGATGTTGCCCAACGCGAACCTCCTGTTGGATCGGGTTTACAGATCACGCAGTGTCGTCATGGTCAACAAGACTTGTATCTCGCGAGTTGCGTTAGTCGCGCATCGCGCGTCACCTCCTCCTCAACGTTTAGGAGTGCGTTCATGCGGCCGCGCCCGGGCTCCAGGAAGGATCGCTGACGCGTGCCTTCGCCAGCTGCGGGGAGACGGATATCCTGCGGTTACGTACCTCGATGAGACCGGCGCGCTGGAACTCGCTCATCACCTTCGAGACGGCTTCCCGGGTAGAGACGATCATGTTCGCCAGGTCCTGGTGCGTGAGGCGCACCTTCAGGACCGTGCCCGACCCCTCTGTCTCCCCGAAACGGTCGCCGAGGTTCACGAGCAACGTGGCCAGCCGCGCCGCGACTTCCCGGTTGAGGAGGCTTTCGATCACCTCCTCTGACTGCCTGAGACGCTCGGAGAAAGAGAAGAACAGCTTCGTGGCGAAGTCCGGATGGCGCTTTATGACCTCGTTGAGGGCGGATTTCCTCACCCTTACCAGCCGGACGTCGGTAACCGCCTCGGCAAAGGCGTTCTGGCGCGGCGTCTCCTCGAGGGTGAGCTCCCCGAAGACGCCCCCGTCCTTCAACAGCGCGACCGTGGCTTCCTTATATTCGCCGTACATCTTGTACAGGCGCACGGTACCCTCTAGCAGGAAGTAGAGCTGGCCGTCGGGATCGCCGGGGGCGAAGATGGTATCTCTGGCCCCGAAGCGTCGCTCGGCCACCCGTACGCCCGCCCTCTCGAAATCTGGGGGCCTCGACGCGGTCTCTAAGCATTTTCCTCCTCTCCTCCGGAAGCAGGGGACAGCGGCTCGTTCATGTCTGTCTATCGGCCCTCTCGGGCAGGAGCTTCATCCGACTACCGCCGTTTGCCGCGGTCTTGACGAAGAACTCTGCGGGGTCTATGGGGAACACAACCCGCACGTCGGAGTCGGGGTAGCGTCCCTTCGTGATGCTTACCGCCCGGCTTATGCTGCTGGCCTGGACCTCCACCTTGCGGGGAGCCGCCGCTTCGTGCACCTCCATGCAGACCCTTATCATCCGTCCCTGCCTCAGGAGAGTACGCCGCGAGCGTCCGTCGGGCAGGGGCGGATGATAAGGGTGGCCTCTGTGAAAGGAAAGTTGGGGAGAAAGGTGAGGAGCGACCACCCGGTACCGAGCCCTTCGATGGCGCTCCGCCGGCCACGGAGGCAGCAGGTAAATGGGTGCCGCTCTATGTGGGCGTCGATGACCATCGTGCCAACGAGTATGCTCCTCACCTCTCGATCTGCCATCAGACTTTCCGACTATTTGCAGCCGGTAATGGTGGCTAGGGCGATTGCCCTACGAAACGCTCGAGCCGTTCCCAGGTACCGGGGCTATGGCCGTCGACACGTTCCGCTGGCCCAGGGCGAGGGCCCGTAGGTGTGGTACTCTTTCTCGAGTCGGCACATGCACGAGCGCCCTACCGTGACCCCACCCGCCAAAAGAGACCTACTCGACACCCCGGCGTCCGACAGAGACACGCGCGAAGCGGAACGACTGGCTGCGATCGAGTACTTGAGAGCGGTCCGGCCTGGGGTGGACCACGTCCTCCAGGAGCTCGTAGACGAGGTGCGGGGCGTGTTCGGCACGGACCTTTGCATGGTCAACCTCAACCTCTCCGACGTGCAGTACTTCAGGGCCTGGTCGGGGGAGCTGCACCCTGACCTGGCCGAAGCCAGGCGAGACTCTCTCGAGCACAGCATGTGCCGCTACGTGGTGAACACCGAGAAGCCCCTCGTCGTGGAAGACTTCCTGGCCACCGAAGAGTTCAGGGAGCAACACTGGCTCATCAACTACGGCATCCGCTTCTACGCCGGGACGCCCCTGGTTACCTCCGCCGGACCTGCCATCGGCACTCTATGCCTGCTGAGCACCCGCTCCGTCGAGTTCGGCGAAGAGCAGGTAAAGGTACTCGGGGCGTTCGCCCGGGCTGTGGTCGGACGGCTGGAGTTGCTCGGGGCGCTGGAGCGCGAGCAGGCCGCCAGAGAGGAGGAGACGCAGCGTAGCCGGGAGCTACAGCGGACTCTCGATAGCCTCTCTGCGCACATAGCCATCGTTGACGAGTCGGGCGAGATCGTCGCCGTCAACGACGTGTGGAGGAAGTTCGCCGAGGCCAACGGGGGCGACCCGCAGAAGGTCGCCGAGGGTGCCAACTACCTGCAAGTCTGCGACGCGGCGACGGGTCTACACGCCGAAGAAGCCGCCGCGTTCGCCACCGGTATAAGAGCAGTGCTCTCCGGTCGGCAGGAGAGCTTCGAGATGGAGTACCCGTGCCACTCGCCAACCGAGCGGCGCTGGTTCATGGGGAGGGTCACACGGTTCTCCGGCTCCGAGACGCTGCGGGCGGTAATCGCGCACGAGAACATAACCGAGCGGAAGTTGGCCGGAGAGGCACTGCAGGATCAGAAGGTCCTGCTGGAGACGATCCTGGGGCAGGCCGCGGACGCCATCGTGGTCTGCGACGAAGGGGGGAGGTTCACGTTCGCCAACGCGGCGGCGAGGCGCATGGCGCTGCGGGATCCCG
>JARDZQ010000524.1 GCA_029240775.1 Rubrobacteraceae bacterium
GCAGTTCAGAGTCTACTACCAACCCATCGTGGCACTGGATAACGACAAGGTCGCCGGGGTAGAGGCGCTGGTACGTTGGGAGCACCCGCAGCGGGGACTTCTGCTGCCCGAGGAGTTTCTTTCAATCGCCGAGGATACAGGCCTCATCATTCAGATCGGGCAATGGGTGCTCCGAGAGGCTTGCAAGCAGGCACGTATCTGGCAAGAGCGGTACCCTGGCACACCGCCCTTGACGATTAGCGTGAACCTCTCAACCAGAGAGTTTTTCCACCCCAAGCTGGTCGCGGAGGTCCTGGACGAAAGCGAAATCGATCCTGCTAGCTTGCAGCTGGAGATTACGGAGGGTGCCATGGCGAGCAACGGCACATACTCGACCGACCGCACGCTCCGAAAGCTGAAACGTATGGGCGTCCAGCTCGCAATCGACGACTTCGGCTTGGGCTACTCCTCGCTCTCATACCTCAAGCGCTTCCCGGTCGACTTTTTGAAGGTCGACCGCTCATTCATTGCTGGACTCGGACAAGACACCGACGGCGCTTCGAAGGACGCGGAGATCGTGAGGGCGATGATCGACCTGACGCATGCTTTGGGCCTGAAGGTGATCGCAGAGGGGGTGGAGACCTCCGAGCAGCTGGCGCGGCTGCGCAACATGAAGTGCGACCTCGCCCAAGGGAACTATTTCTCGGAGCCGCTTCCGAGCGAAGCGCTGGCGGTCATCTTGGATGAGGACTTTACGGACCGAGGTTAGCCTAGGGGACCCTTTCAGCAGCCTCCCGTTGGCACGACACACGCTCTTTGGGCCGCTCATCGAAATACTTCGTGGGTCGCCCACGTACACCAACCAGTACACCAACCCACCAGAAACAACAGTGAACGACGAGCAACCCTATATGTGAGAATTCAGCTTAGTTACGCGGATTCTTCAACAACCAGGAACAAGGATAAACCAACCGGCTAGGACTTAAAATCCGGGTCCTGAGAAGGAGTGTGGGTTCGAGTCCCACCGCCCATACTAAATCGAGTAGTAGGCTTACCATGAGGGTGTCCGCCTGGCTGACTGGAAGGTGGATAACCGCGCCGCCTGGCACCGCCTGTGCGAGCGTATCGGCACCTGGGGTTCACGGTTCCGTGATCGTCTGTCAGAGTAGGCCGAACGTGACCCGACGCCACTTGCGCCGCGGCTTGCTAGAATCCGAACCGTGAAGCAGTAGTTCTCCGTCCAGAGGCGCGGCTTGCCGCGGGAGGGCCTCGGCGGCCCGGGTCGGAGTTTGCCATCCCCTGACCGCCTCTTGTCCGAAGAGTCCCTGACCGGGCTCAGGGAGAGCGAGGAGCCTTACTGGGCCGTGGTCGAGCAGGCCAGCGAGGGTATTCACTGGGTGGATGTCGTCACCAGACGCGTCCTCGAGGCCAATCCTGCCTACCAGGATCTACTCGGCTACGGGCTCGAAGAGGTCACCTCCCTGACGCTCTACGACCTCGTGCCCTACTCCCGGGAAGCCATAGATTACTACGTCGAGCGCGTGCTGGAGCATGGGAGCTACGTTAGCGGCGAGAGAGGTCACTGTCGAAAGGACGGCGCGCTGGTCGATGTGGAGGTGCGGGGGAACACGATCTCCTACGGCGGGCGCGAGGCGATGTGCATAATCGTACGCGACATAACCGAGCGCAAGAAGGCTGAAGAGGAAATCCGCAGGCTCAACGAGGAGCTCGAGGAACGTGTCCGTAGCCGCACGGCCGAACTCCGGGTAGCCAATGAGGAACTGGAGGCCTGCGGCTACTCGGTCTCCCACGACCTGAGGCCCCCCTCAGGCGCGTGGCCGGTTTCAGCCAGATGCTGCTCGAGGACTATGGGGAGGAGCTCGGCGAGACCGGCAAGGACTACCTGAGGCGTATCCGGGTAGCCAGCGGGCGCATGGGCGACCTGATCGACGACCTCCTGTACCTCTCTCGCGTCTCGCGCTAGGAGATGAGGCGCCAGGAGGTTGACCTGAGCGCCCTCGCGAGGAGGATGGCCGACGACCTGCGCCGCGGTGACCCCGCGCATCGCGCGCGGTCACGGGCGATGCAGGGTTGCTCAGGGTGGCGCTCGAGAACCTACTGGGCAACGCCTTGAAGTTCACCTCTAGAGAGCCCGAGGCGCAGATAGAGTTCGGCGTCTAGGAGGAGGGGGGCGAGTCCGTCTACTACGTCCGGGATAACGGCGTCGGGTTCGACGAGGCGTACGCCGGCAAGAACTTCTTCCCGTTCCAACGTCTGCACAGCGAGAACCAGTTCGAGGGGACGGGGGTGGGCCTGGCGACCGTCGCCCGGATCGTCTGCCGCCACGGGGGCAGCTTGCGTGCCGAGGGCGAAGTATGGCGGGGAGCCACTTTCTCCTTCACCCTCTGACCTCGTGAAGAGGGTTACTCTGTTGGATGCGAGAATAGTCGTAGGGCGGTGGCCTCCGCTGGCTTCCTTGGTTCTTGAGCGTGCTACCATCCGAGGGGACGGTGGCTCGTGATCCCAGGGAGGCTCGAGGGTATGAAGCTGTATCAGGCCGAATGGTGCCCCTTCTCCCACCGCGTCCGCGCCAAGCTCACCGAGC
>JARDZQ010000074.1 GCA_029240775.1 Rubrobacteraceae bacterium
TCCCTCTACGGGACGCTCGCGCTGCTCTCGGCGGAGGATCAGGCACTGCTCAGCGGCTTCCTCGTCAACAAGTTCCGCGGCGACCCGGCGGTGCTGGCTCCCGGTCTGGAGATGTTTAGCCAGCTAACTAATCGGCCATTCTTCGGGACGCTGCCCTACGTGGATGGGCTCGGGCTCGACGGCGAGGACTCGCTCGCGCTCGACGCGAAGATCGAGACGAAGTCCCCGCTCGGGCGGGACGTTTTACGGGTTGTGGTCGCACGCTTGGGCAGGATCAGCAACTTCACCGACTTCGACGCCCTCGCCCACGAGCCGGGAGTCTTCGTCTCCTTTACGACTTCGGCTACGGAGATCCTCGCTGCGGACCTCGCGATAGTCCCCGGCACCAAGGCCACCGTCTCCGACCTCGCGGGGCTGCGCTCCCGCGGCCTGAACGGCGCTCTCGCGGAGCGCGCCCGCCGTGGCCTCCCCACTCTAGGCGTCTGCGGCGGCTACCAGATGCTCGGGGAGAGGATAGTGGACGGCATCGAGAGCGGCGACGGAGAGGCGCTCGGTCTCGGCCTCCTCCCCGTCGAGACCGTCTTCGACGAGGAGAAGCTGCTTGCTCGTCCAGCCGGAAGGGCGCCCTTTTTCGGGGACGCCGGGGTCTCGGGGTACGAGATTCGGCACGGGCGGGTGTACCGATATGGCGGCGATCCCCTCTTCGTGGGCGACGGCCTCGACGAGGGATGCCGGTCCGGCGCCGTCTTCGGGACCTCCTGGCACGGCGTTATGGAGTCCGACGCCTTCCGCCGGGATTACCTGCGCTGGGTGGCCGATCAACGTGGCCTCGACTGGATGCCGGGCGAGGAGTCCTTCGCAGCAGCGCGCGAGATGAGGCTGGACAGGCTGGGGGATCTCGTCGCCGAGAGCATCGACCGGGAAGCTCTGTTGCGTCTGATTGACGAAGGGCAGCCTTCAGGGCTGCCCTTCGTCAGCGGTCAGCTATCAGCCATCAGCAGTCAGCAAACCGTGATCGGCGATGTCTCCAGCGCTACAGCATCGCCCCAGACGAACGGTGGAGTCGCCTCATACGTACCTTCGGATGGGTGGTCGATGCCGAATTGCGGCGAAGAAGCCCAAAAGCTGCAGGCTGATGGCTGATAGCTTGAAAGCAGCGAAGCTCCTCTTCATAACTACCGCGGACACGGAGATCGTGGCCGCCGCCAGAGCGACCGAGCTGCTGCCGGAGGACTTCCCTGAAGTCCGGTGCGCGAACCCGGCGAAGCTCGAGGATATCGGGTCTTTCCTGGACGAGGCGCTGACGGAGACGCGTGCGGTGCTGGTGCGGCTGCTGGGTGGGCGCGGGGCCTGGCCCGAAGGGTTCGAGGAGCTCCTTCGAAGGTGTGGCAAACTGGGAATCCCACTCCTGGCCTTCGGCGGGGAGGCCGAGCCTGACGCCGAGCTCACCGCCCTCTCGACGGCCCCCTCCGGCGCGGTGGCCGAGGCCTTCGAGTACCTGAGGTTGGGCGGGGTCGCCAACACCGCTAACTTGCTGCGCTTCGTCGCGGATACTCTCCTCCTCGAAGGTTACGGCTTCGAGCCCCCGGCGTCCGTGCCGGAGCTCGGCGTCTACCACCCGGAGCTTCCGGACGGCTCGGCCCTGGAGGATCTCCTCACGCTGCACGACGCTGCCCTTCCGACGGTCGGTGTGATCTTCTACCGCACTCACCTCCTGGGCGGAAACACCGCCTTCGTGGACACGCTCGTCGCGAAGCTGGAGGAAGCCGGTGCGAACCCATTACCCGTCTACTGCTACTCGCTGCGTCCGGGTCCGGACGGGGGGGTGCCGGCGCTCGAGTTGGTCAAAGAACATGTGGACTGCCTGATCACCACCGTGCTCGCTAGCGGGGGCTCGACCGCCGCCGACGCGCAGAAGGGGGACGGTCCGGGGGGCTGGCTAGATTGGGAGGTCCCGGCGGTCGAGGAGCTTGGCGTGCCGGTGGTGCAGGGGATCTGCACGACCTCCCCGCGCGAGGCCTGGCTCCGCTCCAACGCCGGCCTCTCGCCGCTCGATACTGCCTGGCAGGTCGCCATACCGGAGTTCGACGGCAGGATCGTCTCCGTCCCCTTCTCCTTCAAGGAGCGAGTGGAGGCCGCTTCTCCTGTCGGAGCCCCTTTGAGTCTCTACGAGGCCGACCCGGAGCGCACCGAGCGCCTCGCCGGCCTCGCGACCCGCTTCGCTCGACTGGGGCGAACCCCGAACCCCGAGAAGAGCGTCGCTCTCCTCCTCTCCAACTACCCGACCAAGCACGCGCGGGTTGGTAACGCCGTTGGCCTCGACACCCCGGCGAGTGCCGTCCGCCTGCTGCGGGCGTTGAAGGAGGCAGGCTACCGGGTGGACGGCGCACCCGAAGAAGGCGACGCTCTAGTCCAGGCTCTCATCGCCGCCGGCGGGCACGACCTCGAGTTCCTGACCGAGGAGCAGCTCGGGGGAGCGGCCGGGCGGCTGGATGCACGCCGATACGCGGACTGGTTCGCCCGGCTCCCGCAGGAGCTTAGAGAGGGGGTCGAGGAGCAGTGGGGACCGCCGCCGGGCGAGTTGTACGTGGACGGCGGGGAGATCGTGGTCTCCGGCCTCTCCTTCGGGAACGTCTTCGTCGGCATCCAGTCCCCCAGGGGATTCGGGGAGAACCCCATAGCCATCTACCACGACCCCGACCTCCCGCCGACGCACCACTATCTGGCCACCTACTGGTGGATCATCGAGGAGTTCGGCGCCGACGCTATAGTCCACCTCGGCAAGCACGGAACGCTGGAGTGGCTGCCCGGCAAGTCTCTGGGACTCGCTTCCTCGTGTGCCCCGGACGCCGCTTTGCGTGACGTGCCGCTCTTCTACCCCTTCGTGGTCAACGACCCGGGCGAGGGGACGCAGGCCAAGCGGCGGGCGCACGCGTGCGTCGTGGACCACCTCATCCCCCCGATGACGCGGGCTGAGACCTACGACGATCTCGCTCGTCTGGAGCAACTCCTCGACGAGTACTACCAGGTCGAGACGCTCGACCCCTCGAAGCTGCCGGCTATACGGGCCAGGATCTGGGAGACATTGCGTGACGCCGAGCTGCACCGCGACCTCGGCGTCGAGGAGCAGCCCGAGGAGTTCGGCGACTTCTTGAACCACGTCGACGGCTACCTCTGCGAGATCAAAGACCTCCCGATCCGTGGCGGCCTGCATATCCTGGGGGAAGCTCCGGCGGGCGAGCCACTGAGGCACCTGGTAGCCGCGATCCTGCGCCTTGGCGCCGGCGATGTTCCCGGCCTGCGTCGGGCCGTCGGAGCGGCCTTCGGCCTCGACGAGAGGTTCCTCTCGGAGAATGGTGGCGCGAGAGTGGAAGCCCCGCAGGAGCTAACCGCCCGCTTCCCCGGCGTGGCCGCTACGGCCTCGGACCTGCTGGACCGCCTGGAGGAGGCGTCGCAGGCGCTCCTCCTGGCGCTGGAGGAGCGCGGTTGGGAGGCGGAGGATGGGGTCTGCGAGGAGGTCCTGGGCGTGGCGGACGCGGGGGTCGTTCTCTCGCTGCGCTTCGCCGCAGGGGAGGTCGTGCCGCGCCTCGCGCGCACGCCGGAGGAGATGGGCAACCTCTTGCGCGGTCTCGCGGGCGGTTACGTGTCCGCGGGACCTTCCGGGTCGCCGACGCGCGGGCTTGTGAACGTGCTGCCCACGGGCCGTAACTTCTACTCCGTGGACCCGAAGGCGCTGCCTTCGAGATTGTCCTGGGAGGTTGGTCAGGGGCTTGCGGACGACCTGTTGCGGCGTTACCTGGACGAGGAGGGAAGGTATCCCGAGACCGTCGGGATCGTGGTGTGGGGGACGGCGGCGATGCGGACCCAGGGCGACGACGTCGCGGAGATACTCGCGCTCATGGGCGTAAGGCCCACCTGGAACGAGGAGTCGCTGCGGGTCACGGGGCTCGATATCATACCCATCGAAGAGCTCGGGCGTCCCAGGATAGACGTCACGGTCAGGATCAGCGGCTTCTTCAGGGACGCTTTCCCGAACCTGATCTCCCTGATGGACGACGCCGTTCGCGCCGTCGCAGCCCTCGACGAGCCCGACGACATGAACTTCGTCAAGAAGCACGCGCAAGAGGAGAGAGATTCCGGCGCGGACGAGCGCCGCTCCACGACGCGCATCTTCGGCTCGAAGCCTGGCGCATACGGGGCCGGGCTCCTGCCGCTCATAGACGCCCGCAACTGGCGCGACGACGAGGACCTCGCCGAGGTCTACGCCGTCTGGGGCGGCTACGCCTACGGCAAGAACCTGGACGGGGTGGAGGCGCGCGAGGCGATGGAGTCCAACCTCAGCCGCACGGAGGTAGCGGTCAAGAACGTGGACAACCGCGAGCACGACCTCTTCGACTCGGACGACTACTTCCAGTACCATGGCGGCATGATCGCCGCGGTCCGCGCCCTCACAGGCCGCAGCCCGAAGGGGTTTATAGGGGACTCAGCAGATCCCTCCCGTCCCAAGACGAGGAGTCTCTCGGAGGAAGCCCGCCGCGTCTTCCGCTCGCGCGTGGCGAACCCGAAGTGGATCGAAGCCATGCAGCGCCACGGCTACAAGGGCGCCTTCGAGCTCTCCGCGACCGTGGACTACCTCTTCGGCTACGATGCCACAACCGGCGTCGTCGAGGACTGGATGTACCGCGACGTGACGAGAAAGTACGTTCTGGACGAGTCCGTGCGAGAGTTCATGCAGGAGTCGAATCCCTGGGCTCTGCGCGCCATCTCCGAGCGACTCCTGGAAGCGGCGGAGCGCGGCCTGTGGTCCGAGCCGGACCCCGAGGACCTCCACGCCCTCAAGGCGGCCTACCTGGAGAACGAGGGGCTGCTGGAGGAGCGGGCGTGAGGGCGTGGGATCACCGGATGCGGGTAGCGTTCGCCCTGCGCTACGTCGAGCTGATCCTGTTGGGCGGGATCACCGGGGTGCTCCTGTCACGACTCCTCTTCCCAGTGGTATTCGAGCGTGGCGGTTCGTTCGTGTTTCTGGCCCCCGCGGTCCTGCTGGTAGGAGTGGTGCTGATCGCGCGTCTGTCGTGGAGGGTGAGGCCGTGATCTCCCCTTACCCCTTCTCCGCCATAGTCGGCCAGGAGGACCTCAAGCTCGCCCTGCTCCTGAACGCCGTCTCCCCCGAGGTCGGCGGCGTCCTCGTGCGCGGCGAGAAGGGGACCGCGAAGTCCACCGCCGTGCGCGCGCTCGCGCGCCTCCTACCTCCCATAAGGATGATCTCGGGTTGCCCGTTCTCCTGCGATCCCTACGATCCGAACCCGGAGTGTCCCGCGGGGCCGCACCGCGAGGACGCTCCCTGGGAGTGGCGCCCGGTGCGGCTCGCGGAGCTGCCGGTAGGGGCGAGCACGGACCGGCTCACGGGGACGCTGGACATCGAGCGGGCGCTCACGGAGGGAGAGCGGGCGTTCGAGCCGGGGATCCTGGCCTCCGCGCACCGGGGCATCCTCTACGTGGACGAGGTGAACCTGCTCTCCGATCATCTCGTGGACCTCCTGCTCGACGCGGCGGCGATGGGCACCAACCACGTGGAGCGTGAGGGTGTGAGCGTGAGCCACCCGTCGCGCTTTATCCTGGTCGGGACAATGAACCCGGAAGAGGGCGAGCTGAGGCCGCAACTCCTTGACCGGTTCGGCGTCACCGTCGAGGTCTCCGGCAACCTCGACCCCTCAGAGAGGGTCGAGATCGTCCGCCGCCGCCTCCGCTACGAAGCCGACCCGCAGGGCTTCGCGGCGGAATGGACCTCCACCGACGGGGGGCTGGCCCGCGGTATCGAGGAGGCCCGCCAGATGCTCCCCGCCGTCCACATCCGCGAGGAGACGCTCCACCAGATAGCGGCCGTGTGTACCTATCTCGGGGTGGACGGCCTGCGCGGCGACCTGGTTACCGCGAAGGCAGCCCGCGCCCTGGCCGCCTGGGAGGCGCGAGACATCGTCGCAACCGAAGACGTGCGCCGCGCAGCGTTGCTCGCCCTCTCGCACCGCCGCCGGCGCAGCCCGTTCGAGGAGACCGGCATAGACTCTGAAGAGCTCGAGAAGCTCCTCTCCGAAGACCCGGATCCCGACCCGCCCGAGGGCGGCGCTCCCTCTCCTGACGGCGGAGAGACGGGCTCGCACGCCTCGCAGCCGTCTGAGGCGAGGCCTGGCTCCGGGGAGCGAACTTTCTCCGCCACGCAAGAGTTCGAGCCGGCGCGCCTCGAGGTACCGGAGAAGGGCCGTGGCGGGCCGCTCGGGCGCCGCAGCCGGGTGGTGGGAGACCACGGCCACCCGGTAGACGACCGTGAGGCCGGTGAGACGGCCGAAGACATCGCACTCGCGGCGACCATGAGGTCGGCGGCCCCGCACCAGCGGGCGCGTGGGAGGGCGGGACCGGGGCTTATCTTGCGTCGCGAGGACCTGCGGAGGAACGTGCGCGAGGGACGTGAGGGGAACCTCGTACTCTTCGTGGTGGACGCGAGCGGCTCGATGGCGGCGCGCAGCCGGATGTCCGCCGTGAAGGGGGCCGTAATCTCGCTGCTCACCGACGCCTACCAGCGCCGGGACAAGGTAGGCCTCGTCTCGTTCAGGGGTGAGGGGGCGCGGGTGCTCCTCCCACCGACCTCGGGTGTGGATCTCGCCGCCTCCCGGCTCGCAGATCTCCCGACCGGTGGGCGTACGCCTCTAGCAGCGGGCCTCGAGAAGGCGGCGGAGGTGATCCAGCGCGAACGTACGCGGGAGAGGGAGCGGCGTCCTCTGCTCGTGATCCTCACCGACGGGCGGACGACGGCAGGGCCTGACCCGCGCGGCGCGGCGGCTGGGCTGCGTCGGCTCGGGGTCGCCTCGGTCGTGGTGGACACGGAGGAGGGGCACGTGAGGCTCGGGATGGCCGGAGCGCTGGCCGGGGCGCTCGGGGCGCGTTGCCTGCGGCTCGAGGAGCTGCGGGCCGAGGCGCTGGTCGAGCTGGTCGAGAGGAGGCGGGTGGCGTGAGCGGGGAAGGCGAAGCCCGAAAGTCGCGAGAGCAGAGGCTGAGGCGCAGATCCAAAAGGGAGCGTCCGCTCCTCATCGTGAACACGGGGCACGGCAAGGGCAAGAGCACGGCCTCGTTCGGGATCATGCTCCGCGGCTGGGCCCGCGGCTACCGCATAGGCGTCTACCAGTTCGTCAAGAGCGGCAAGTGGAACGTCGGAGAACAGAAGGCCGCCGAAGCTCTCGGAAACATAGACTGGTTCAAGATGGGTGACGGCTGGACGTGGACGAGTAGGGACCTCACCGAGAGCGCGGACAAGGCACGCGAGGGGTGGGAGGAGGTCAAGCGGCGTCTCGCAGACCAGACCTACGACATGCTCCTCCTCGACGAGTTCACCTACCCGATGAAGTTCGGCTGGGTGGACACGCGGGAGGTGGTCGAGACCCTGAAGACCCGTCCCGGTTTCCAGCACGTCATCATCACGG
>JARDZQ010000075.1 GCA_029240775.1 Rubrobacteraceae bacterium
GGTCGTAGGAAAGTGTGGTGTCGGAGATCTCGATCAGGAGCAGCACGTCTTCGGGCATCGGCAACGATTCCCTGTAGTCCCTGACCCGGAGCACGGTGAGGTCGGGCTGCGGCTCGGAATGCTCGTCGAGCCTCACCGGGTTCTGGACGCTGACGATGGCCGCATCGCCGACGCCCCTCACCAGCAGTCGGGTCAACTGGTTCACGCAGGTAAAGTGCCTTGTGCCTATGGCGGCCATCTCGACGATCTCGCCCTCGATGAGCTCTACCCGGTCGTCTTCGTGCAGGATCCCGGCCTCGCCCATGCGATGGTAGTCGTGCACTGTGAAGCGCCGCCGCGTGACCTCGTGCGTCTTGGTGTCCACAGGAACCCTCCGGTGGCTCGCTCCTCTCAACGCGAAGTATACCCGGGCAAAACGGCGCTCCGAACATACTTCTCGGACCCTGCTAGCCTTTCTTTAGCAACTCCTCCAGGTAACCGGTGTGGTACTCGCCGGAGCGGAAGGCGTCGTCTTCCAGCAATCGCATATGAAGAGGAATGGTGGTCTTGATGCCTTCCAGGCGGTACTCGCGCAGGGCGCGGCGGGCGCGGTTTATCGCCTCGTCGCGGGTGAGAGCCCAGACGATCAGCTTCCCGACCATCGAGTCGTAGAAGGGTGGGATCTTATACCCCTGGTAGATCGCCGAGTCCACCCTGACGCCGGGGCCTCCCGGCACCTCGAGGAAGGTGATCTCACCCGGCGAGGGCATGAAGTCCTTCTCCGGATCCTCGGCGTTGATGCGGAACTCGATGGCGTGGCCCTCGAAGGGCACGTCCTCCTGCTTCAGGCTCAGGGACGCACCTCCGGCGACCCTGAGCTGCTCCTTGATCAGGTCCACCCCGGTGAGCGTCTCTGTGACCGGGTGCTCGACCTGTATCCTCGTGTTCATCTCGATAAAGTAGAACTCGTCGCCTTCGACGAGGAACTCGACGGTACCGGCGCTGACGTACTCCACTTCCTGCGCCAACCTTACTGCGGCCTCGGCCATCGCCTCGCGGACCTCGGGGGTTATGCCGGGGGAGGGAGCTTCCTCGATTATCTTCTGACGGCGGCGCTGCATCGAGCACTCTCGCTCGTAAAGGTGGATGACGTTTCCTTCGTGGTCGCCCATCACCTGGACCTCGACGTGGCGCGGGCCGACGAGGAACTTCTCGAGGTAGATGGTGCTGTCTCCGAAGGCGGCCTCGGCCTCCCTTCTGGCAACCTGCACGGCCTTGCGGAGCTCCTCCTCGTTCTCGGCCACCCGGATGCCCCGACCGCCGCCACCGGCCGCCGCCTTGACCATGACGGGGTAGCCGATCTCCTCCGCAGTCTCGACCGCGTCGTCGGCGGAGGCTGACTCCTCGGAGCCCGGGACGACCGGCACGCCAGCCTCCAGAGCGATGCGGCGAGCCGCTGACTTGTTGCCCATCTTCTCTATCGCTTCGGCGGAGGGACCGATGAACGTGAGACCGGCGTCGTCGCAGGCCGCCGCAAAGGACGCGTTCTCGGCGAGGAAGCCGTAGCCGGGGTGGATGGCCTCCGCCCCGGTCTCTCTGGCGGCCTCGAGAAGCGCCTCCACGCTCAGGTAGCTCTTGGCGGCCGGGGGCGGGCCGATGTGCACGATCTCGTCGGCGTGGCGAACGTGGAGTGCCTCTGAGTCGGCGTCCGAGTAGACGGCCACGGTGGAGATCTCCAGCTCCTGGCAAGCCCTTATTACGCGAAGCGCGATCTCACCGCGATTGGCGACCAGAACCTTGTTCAGCATGTCGCAACCTCCCTCGGGCCCCGTCAGCAGGGTCTCATCGTACCCGCGTGGCGCTTTCCGTGCTCTTTTTCAGACCCGCGACGGAGATATGGCGGGGGCCGCAGCGACCGCGACGAGCGCGGCGAGGGCGACCTTGATCAGGTCGAACGGCACGAAGATGAGAACGCCTTGCGCCACCGCGACCGCGAGGGGCAACTCCGTGACCACCGAGAGCCAGACGGCGCCGAGGGCGTAGATTACGGCGAGCGCCACACACCCAAGCAGGAAGCTGGAGAACAACGCCCGTCGGCGGGTGGCGCTCCTCGCGGCGGGTGCCGCGAGTCCTGCGACGGCGGCGGCTACCGGGTAGGAGAGGAGGTAACCTCCGGTAGGGCCGAGCAGCACGCCGAGACCGCCCCTGAACTCGGCGAAGACCGGCACGCCGATAGCTCCGACGAGGAGGTAGATGATCTGCGCCAGAGCCCCGTAGCGCGGTCCGAGCAGTAGCCCGCAGAGGACGACAGCCAGTACCTGCAACGTGAAGGGGATCGGGAAGATCGGGACGGCGATCTGGGCCGCAACCGCCGTCACCGCGGCCATGAGCGCCGCCCGGGTCATCATCGCCAGCCTCAACCGGTCCCCTTCCGCTAGTATCCAGGCTCCCTGTTAAACATACATTGACCGGGATTTCTCGCGCTAGTAGTATTTTCGGCACCGTCGAGGGAATGTGGGGTGATATATGGGCCGCAGCGTCGAGACCGAGCTGCCTCAGGCGCGGTACAGCTACGGTGGGGACGAGTTCGTCTTCGTCGAGCTCTCCGAGGCGATGAGCCTGAAGGTCAACTTCCGGGCAATGGCGATAACCAACAAGCTCAGAGATGAGAACATCGAGGGCGTCACCGACATCTGCCCCTCCAACGCCTCGTACATGATCCGGATAGACCCCGACGTGCTCCATCCGGACGAACTGATCTCCCGCCTCAAGGAGATAGACGAGGAGGTCGGCGACATCCACGGCTTCGAGCTAAACACGAGGGTCGTGGACGTGCCGGTCATGATAGACGACCCCTGGACCCACGAGGCCCTGATGCGCTTCCGCGACCGTCACCAGGACCCGGATTCCACCGACCTGGAGTACTCGGCGCGAATAAACGGCTACGACTCGAAGGAGGACTTCATCGAGGCGCTCCTCGGCTCACCGTGGCTGGTGACCATGATCGGGTTCGTGCCCGGGCTGCCCTGGTGCTACCAGCTGGTCCCGCCGGAGGAGCAGATCGAGGTCCCCAAGTACGTGAGACCTCGCACGTACACCCCGGAACGCGCCTTCGGCTTCGGCGGCGGCTTCGCGGTGATCTACTCCGTAGAAGGCGCCGGCGGCTACCAGCTCTTCGGCCGCTCGCCTGTCCCGGTTCTCGACGTGCAGCAGCGCCTCCCGGACTTCCGGGACTCCATCGTGTTCCCCAAACCGGGGGACATCTGGAACTACCGCCGCATAGACCGCGAGGAGTTCGACCGGTTCGAGGCCGAGGTCGAGGAAGGAACTTTCGAGTACAAGAAGAAGGACTTCGTCTTCCACCCGGACCGCGCGCTCGAAGACCCGCACGCGTACAACGAGGAGATCCTGGGGGTCCTCTATGGGGATTAGGGTGAAGAGCCCGGGTCTACTTACTACGGTCCAGGACACGGGGCGCTTTGGCGAATACGCCCTCGGTATGCCCCCTTCAGGGGCGATGGACGTCTTCTCCTACCAGGTCGGCAACTACCTGGTGGGCAACGAAGAAGGCGCGGCGAGCCTTGAGATCACGTACTTCGGCCCCGAGCTGGAGTTCACCGAGGGCGCCGTCATCGCCGTAACCGGCGCCGAGATGCCGCCCAAGATAAACGGTGAGGAGGCGCCGACGTGGGAGACGCTGGAGGTGGGGGAGGGTGACGTGCTCTCCTTCGACTACCTCAAGAGCGGCGCGAGGTCGTACCTCGCGGTTGCGGGCGGCATAGATGTCCCCCTCTTCATGCACAGCCGCTCGACGTACACCCTGATTGGCTTGGGCGGACATGAGGGGCGTGCCCTGCAAGAGGGCGACGAGCTGAAGATCGGGGAGTCCCGAAACGGCGGAGGACAGGTCGGCAAGAGGGTAGACGATGACCACATCCCCGCCTACTCCAGGGAGACGGAGCTGCGCGTTATCATCGGCCTGGCCAGCTACCGGCTGACGGAAGAGAGCATGGAGGAGTTCCTGAACACGACCTGGACCGTTACCCCCGATGCAGACCGCGTCGGCTACCGTTACAGGGGCGGCGAGCTCAAGTTTGTCGAGCGCGAGCAGCCTGCCGGCGCGGGGAGCGACCCGGCCAACGTCGTAGACTTCGGCTATCCCATAGGCTCTATCCAGGTGCCAGGCGGGGTCGAGCCCATCGTGCTGATGAACGATGCCGTGACCGGCGGGGGCTACGCGACCATCGGAACCGTAATAAGCGCCGACCGCGACAAGCTCGCCCAGACCAAGACCAACGACAAGACCCGCTTCCGCTCCGTGGACCTGGACGAAGCGCTGAAGGCCCGTAAAGACAGGGGCGAGCAGATGGAAGAGATCAAAGGCTCACTGACGTGAGCCGCGGTCGGCTATCAGCGGTCAGCAAGGAGAGCACGCGGTTTGATGCTCTCGGTCGCTTTACATGCCATCCGTCGAGACCGTCTGTGCCGGAAGCCGTTTCGCGAAGCGTCGACCGGGTAGGAGCCCAACGGTGTATAGCGAAAAGTGACCGCCGAGGACTGATAGCCGCCGACCGAAGGGAGGCGTCATGAGAATCGACCTGAACTGCGACATGGGGGAGAGCTTCGGCCCCTGGAAGATGGGCTTCGACGAGGAGATGATGCGCTACATCTCCTCGGCCAACGTCGCTGGCGGCTTCCACGGCGGCGACCCGCACGTCATGCGCAAGACCGTCGCGCTCGCGAAGGAGAACGGGGTGGCCGTCGGCATCCACTCGGGCTACAGGGACCTGGTGGGCTTCGGGCGGCGCGAGATCCAGATGTCGCCCGACGAGGTGCACGACGAGTTGCTCTACCAGCTCGGAGCCCTGCGGGAGTTCGCGCGCTACTATGACATGGAGGTTCAGCACGTAAAGCCGCATGGGGCCCTCTACATGGTCGCCGCGCGCGACGAGGAGCTCTCGCGTGCGATCATCGAGGCGATACAGCGCGTCGATCCGGGCCTCCACCTTTTCTGCATGCAGTCCTCCATGACCTACGAGCTGGCGAAGAAGCTGGACCAGCCGGTCGTCGCCGAGTTCTACGCCGATCGCGGGTACAACGACGACGCTCAGATCGTCTTCACCCGTGCCGTCACCGAGGAGCTGGATCCCGAGGAGGTCGGCGACCGGGTGGTGCGGGCCGTGACCGAAGGCAAGGTCACGGCGGAGAGCGGGAACGACATAGAGGTAGGCGCCGACTCCGTCTGCGTCCACGGCGACACCCCGGGAGCCGTGAGGTTGGCCGAGGAAATCGCCCGGAAGCTGGACGAGAACGGCATCGAGATCCGGCCCCTCGGCCGGGCTGGGCAGAAGATCTCTTAAAGGAGCGAGAATTGGCCGACAAGACCGTAAAGGCGCAGATGCCGGGCACCTTCTACCGCCGTCCCGACCCGGAGAGCGACCCCTACGTCAACGAGGGCGACAGTGTCTCGGCCGGGGACACCGTGGGCCTGATCGAGGTGATGAAGTCCTTCCACGAGGTGAAGGCCGAAGACGACGGCACCATCTCGAAGTTCCTCGTCGAGAACGAGGAGGCCGTGGACGCGGGCCAGGACATCGTGGAGCTGGGGTAGATACCCGGCGTTGGAGAGGCGTTCACGGAAAAAAAGTGTGCAACGAAGGAGGCCGGCATGACGGAGACCGCTCGGCGGTACATGGGGAACAGCGTTCCGCGCAAGGAGGACCCGGCGCTCCTAACGGGTCACACGACGTTCACGGACGAGATTCGGCTCCCCGGAACACTGCACATGGCCCTCTTGCGTAGCCCTTACGCCCACGCGAAGATAACCTCTATAGACGTCTCGGAGGCGAAGAACCAGCCCGGAGTCGTCGCGGTCTTCACCGGCGAGGACCTCGCCGAGGAGTGGGCCATAGGGGTTCCCTGCGGCTGGCCTGTGACGGAGGACATAAAGACCCCCGACCACTGGCCGCTAGCCCGCGGTGAGGTGAATCACGCCGGCGACGGGGTGGCGGTGGTGGTGGCGACCGACCGCTACAGGGCTCAGGATGCCCTCGAGTTCATCGAGGTGGACTACGAGCCGCTCCCGGCTGTGGTAGACGTCGAGGCCGCGCTCGAAGACGGGGCCCCTCTCGTCCACGAGGAGTTCGGGACCAACGAGTGCTACACGTGGACGCTCGGTACTGGCGACATAGTCGAGGCCTTCGAGAACGCGGACGTCGTGGTGAGCGGGCGCTACATCCAGCAGCGCCTGATCCCGAGCCCCATCGAGCCGCGAGGCGTGGTCGTGAACCCCGATCCCGCGACCGGTGCCTTCACCCTGTACTCCTCGACCCAGGTCCCCCATTTCGTCAAGGACATCCTCTCCCTGATGTGCAACGTCTCCGACCTGAAGCTCCGCGTCGTGGCGCCTGACGTGGGCGGAGGCTTCGGCTCGAAGCTGAACGTATACGCGGAGGAGGCTCTGGCGCTCGCGCTCGCGCGCAAGCTCGGCGTGCCCATCAAGTGGATCGAGAACCGCTCCGAGCACCACCTGGCGACCATCCACGGCCGCGGACAGGTACAGCGCATAGAGCTGGCCGCCAGGAACGACGGCAAGATCCTCGGTATGCGCGTGAAGCTCCTCGCCGACATGGGCGCCTACCTCCAGCTCCTCACCCCCGGCATCGCGGTCCTCGGCGCCTTCACCTTTCCCGGCCTCTACACCTTCGACGCCTACTCCTTCGAGTGCACCGGTGCCTTCACCAACCTGACCCCGACCGACGCCTACCGCGGCGCCGGACGCTCCGAAGCCGCATACGCCCACGAGCGGATCATGGACGACCTCGCCCGCGAGCTGAAGATGGACCCGGCGGAGCTACGATTGAAGAACCTGATGCCACCTTTCGAAGAGCCGACCACGACCCCTGCGGGCGTGATGTACGACTCGGGGGACTACGACACTTGCATGCGCAAAGCCCTGGAGCTCGCGGACTACGAGGAGCTGCGTGCCGAGCAACGCCGCCGCCGCGAGTCGGGTGACGTGAAGCAGCTGGGTATCGGTATCGGCAACTTCACCGAGAGCGGCGGCCTCTCTCCATCAAAGGTCGCGGCCGGCGTCCGCCTCCAGAGCGGCGGCTGGGAGGCCGCGGAGGTGAGGATGCTGGCCAGCGGCAAGGTGGAGGTCGTCACCGGAACCTCCCCCCACGGCCAGGGCCACGTCACCTCCTGGTCCCAGATAGCCGCCGACGCCCTCGGCGTGGACTTCGAAGACATCGAGGTGCTGCACAGCGACACGGCCATAGCACCTTACGGGCGCGACACCTACGGCTCCAGAAGCCTCGCGGTGGGCGGCGTGGCCGTCTCTCTGGCCTGTGGCAAGGTCGTGGAGAAAGGCAGGAAGATAGCGGCGCACATGCTGGAGGCCGCCGAGGGCGATATCGAGTTCGAGGGCGGGCGCTTCTCGGTTGCCGGCTCCCCTGAGCAGAACATC
>JARDZQ010000076.1 GCA_029240775.1 Rubrobacteraceae bacterium
CAGGAGGGGAGCGCAGAGCAGTGGCCAAGAAGGGTAAGCGCGGCAACGGTGAGGCCGACGTGTATCCGCGCAAGAACAAAGACGGGAAGGTAATCGGGTATCGTGGGCCCTATTGGGTCCAGACGGCAGACGGCCCCAAGCGTCGCTACGTCTCAGGCAAGACCAAAACGGAGGCCAGGGCCAAGCTTGCCAAGGCCAGGGCAACCCGCGACGAGGGGCTGATCTTCGACACCGAGAACATGACCCTCAGGGAATATCTGGAGCGTTGGCTTAACGACTCGGTAAGGGGCCGCTTGCGTCCCTCCACCCACGAGAGCTACTCGTGGCTGATACGCAAGCACATCGCCCCGACGTTGGGGAACGTCAAGCTGAAGGCGCTAAGTGCGGCACACCTGCAGTCCTTCTACTGCTCCAAGTCGGACGAAGGGCTCACCCGGACGGTGGAGTACCTCCACGACGTCCTTCACGCGGCGCTCAAGCAGGCGGTGAGGTGGGGGATGGTGCCTCGCAACGTCGCCGACGCAGTGGATCCTCCCAAAACTGCCAAGAAGGAGCGTGATTATCTCTCGCTCGAAGAGGTCAAAATTCTGTGGGAAGCCGCTAAGGGAGACCGTTTCGAGACCCTGTACATCCTTGCCGTTACCACGGGGATGCGCCGCGGCGAGCTTCTAGGGCTCAAGTGGGCTGATATAGATTTGGATCGTGAGATGCTTGCGGTCCGTCGCGCCCTAGCTCCAGACGGCAAGACCTTCACGTTGCCCAAGAACGGTAAGGGTCGCAGCATCCGACTGACACCACAGGCCGTGAAGGCCCTCGAACGCCACCGCAAAGCCCAGGACGATGAACGCTCAAAGCTGGGTAATGTGTGGAAAGAGAACGGGTTGGTATTCCCGTCCACGGTGGGAACCCCCATGAACCCCGACAATCTCGTCTATCGCTCGTTCAAGCCGCTCTTGAGGCGTGCGGGGCTAAAGGAGATAAGATTCCACGACCTCAGGCACACCTTCGGCTATCTGATGCTTGAGGCTGGGGAGCACCCGAAGGTGGTCCAGGAGATGCTCGGTCACTCCCAGATCTCTTTGACACTGGACACCTACTCCCACGTCTTGCCCGACATCCAGAAGGAGGCCATCGGCAGGTTGGGGAGACTGCTGCCCTAAAACGCGTTGCTGCCACGTTGCTGCCAATAGGCCCCGACGCAGATGCCGGGGCCTTCCTGTTGCTTCATATTTTCCCCGCTTTTGCAGGACTTTCAGGAGCGCGCTCGGCAGGACTCGAACCTGCGACCTTCTGATTCGTAGTCAGACGCTCTATCCGGCTGAGCTACGAGCGCATCGGAGCGCTTATGATACCGCCGGGTGGGGCATCTCTCAAGGTCGGGGTCCCTACGGGAAGCATTTGTGGATATACTTGCGGTGGTGACGACAAGCGTTTGCGTATAGAGGTGGGCATAGGGTTTTGAACGGGTCCGTGCTGCTGGTCATAGGGGATGATGAGGAGCGGTTGCACCTCAGGCGCGCTCTCTCAGGGGAAGGGTGGCGTGTGATCCCCGCCGGCTCGGGGGCGCAGGCGCGCCAGATGGCCGACCGGCAGGAGTTCGAGGTGGCCGTCGTGGACAACCGGCTGCCCGACGAGAGGGGCTTCCAGGTAATCTCCGCCGTCCAGAAGCCGGGCGTCTCGACCGTTGCGCTCCTGCACGACGAGGACACGATGGACCGCATAGTCGGGATAGAGCTCGGGGCCGACTACTACATGCGCTCACCGGTCAACCCCAGGGAACTGGTGGCGCGGGTGAAGCAGATCTTCCGCAAGCGCGAGCTCGTCGGGAGCGGACCGTCGGGCAAGATCTACGTCGGCGACCTGGAGATAGACCAGGATCAGGTCCAGGTTCGCAAGGGCGACAAGGAGGTTCTGCTCTCGCCGCGCGAGTTCAAGCTGCTCTACACGCTCGCCCGGAGCCCTGGACGCGTCTTCCCGCGCGACGCCCTGCTGCGTCAGGTCTGGGGCGAGGACGAGTACATAGACGAGCGCACCGTGAACGTCTACGTCCAGCGCCTTCGCAACAAGCTCGGCGACAACCCTACCGCGCCCCAGCTCATAGAGACCGTCAGGGGCTTCGGCTATCGTCTGGTGAAGCCGAAGACGTAGAATCTACGTCTTCGACGTACCATGCTACGTCTCTACGAGCGGCGTATCAGCGCGCCGCCCCGGATGGTCTCGCCGGGACGCACGTCGTATCCGTGACCCACGATGCAATCTTCCAGGTAGGCGCCATCGCCGACGCTCGAGCCGGGGAGCAGGATGCTCCGCTTGATCGTGGCGCTGGGCCGGATCCAGCAGTCCGTCCCCACCGTTACGTCACCCGAGAGCGTCACGTCGCGCCCGACGACCGCGTCCCGTCCCACCAGCACGTGACCCTCGATGGTAGCCGAAGGGTGGATCTGGGCGTCCGCCCCGACCCACAACCCCTCCCCGCGCTTCTCACCGGGGATCTCGACACTCACCCTCCCGGAGAGAACGTCGTACTGGGCCTGCCGGTAGGCCTCGAGCGTCCCGATATCAGACCAGTAGAAGTCCCCCTGGTAGCCGAAAAAACGCTCCCCGTTCTCAAGGAACTTCGGAAAGATGTCCCTGGCGAAGTCGAAGAAGGCGTTCTCGGGCACGTACTCCAGGGCGCGCGGCTCCAGCACGTAGATGCCGGTGTTGGCTAGAGTGCTGATCGCCTCGTCCGGCGTGGGCTTCTCCTGAAAACTCCGGATGCTCCCCCATTCGTCCACCTCTACCACCCCGAACTCGGAGGTGTCGTAGACCCGGTGGAGCGCTATGGTCGCTAAAGCGCCCTTCTCTGTGTGGAAGGCGACGAGCTCCCCGATATCCACGTCGGTGAGGGCGTCGCCCGAGACGACGACGAAGGTACCGTCAAACCTGTCCGCCAGGCGCTTCACGCCTCCTGCCGTGCCCCTCAGCTCGTCCTCCCGGCTCAGGTTTATCGTCATGCCGTTCGACTTCGAGGTCTCGCCGTATGCCGCGAGCAGAGCGTCGGCCAGGTAGTGGACGTTGACGTTCACCTCCTCTATCCTGTGGCGGGCCAGCAAGCCGAAGATGTGCTCGATAATGGGGGTGTCCACGACCGGGGCCATAGGCTTGGGGATCTCGCCCGTCAGCGGGAAGAGCCTCGTGCCCTTGCCGGCAGCAAGTGCCATCGCTTTCATGGAAGAACCTCCGCTTCCGGGTCGCTCTGCAAAGCGCTGCGACGTACTCTATATTCCGCCTCGTGCACGTGAGCACTTTACAACGGCTCTTCCCGTCGGCCAAGTTCGACGAGCCCCTGAAACGCTACACGGCGTGGAAGATTGGCGGCCCCGCCGACGCGCTCCTGGAGCCCCGGAACGCCGAGGAGCTTCTCGAGGCCCTAGACAAGGCCCGCGAGCACGGCATCCCGGTCACCGTGCTCGGTGGCGGAACGAACGTGCTGGTGCGCGACGGCGGCATCCGCGGGCTGACCATCCGGCTCGCCAAGGCCCTCACCGGCATCGAGATAGTAGACCGCTCCGTCATCGCCGAGGCCGGGGTCCTCTACCCGGTCCTCGCCAACGCGACCGCGGGGCGCGGCCTTGCCGGTCTCGAGTTCGCGACCGGCATCCCAGGTACCGTCGGGGGCGCGGTGTACATGAACGCCGGCGCCTACCGCGGCGAGACGAAGGACATCCTCGATTGGGCCGACGTGTTACGGGACGGCGAGGTGCTCAGGATGGCAAACGCCGACCTGGACTTCTCCTACCGACACAGCATCCTGCACGACCACCCTGACTGGGTCGTCTTGAGGGCCGCCTACACCTTGTATCCCGGCGACCCCGATGAGCTCAAGGCCCGCATAAAGGGGTTCAGGGCTCAGCGTATGAACGGCTCCCCCAACAGGCCGAGCTGCGGCTCCACCTTCAAGCGGCCCCCTGGGGACTTCCCAGGCCGCGTCATAGAAGCGGCTGGCCTCAAGGGCGCGAAGGTCGGCCAGCTCGAGGTCTCCCCCGTCCATGCCAACTACCTCGTAAACCTCGGCGGCGGCACCGCCGAAGAGGCCCTAGAGCTCATCGAGCTCGTCAAGCGGAAGGTGCGCGAGCGACTGCGAATAGAACTGGAAGAGGAAGTGCGCGTGGTGGGGGAGCCGTAGCTCGCAGCACACTCAGGCTTCGCAGGCTCTCAGCTTCTCAGCAAGTCGTCTCTGGCCGCAGCCCGGCACCCATCCGTGCCCTCGCCCCAAGCGCGTCGGGGAAAGGCCCGAGAAGTATGAAGCTGAAATGCTGACAAGGGAGGCCTTTATAAGGCCGAAGCGTGCTGAAAGCGAATCCCGGCAGGGCGTAGCGTGCTGGAATGCTATTCAGCTGATGGCTGAGTGCTGATGGCCCACAGCTTTCGGCGGTCCTGGCCGCCGAAACAGATCCGGTATATCTGCCAGATCCGTGTGCTGGTCGCAGACGTCGAGGAGAGCTTGCGAGGTGCACTGGGCTGCGCTTATAACCTCGACGCGGATGCCCTTCTCGCTCTGTAGGTACTCGACCGCCTCGACGTAGTCCCCGTCGCCGGAGACGAGGACGTAGGTGTCGGCGTGGTCTGCGAGCCGCATCATGTCCACGACGATGCCTATGTCCCAGTCGCCTTTGTGTGAGACGGTCCGCTCGCCCTCGGCGTTGAGGGTCTCGTGGACAATGAGGGGCTTGGAGCGTACCTTGTAGCCGAACTTGTTGAGGTTGTAGACGAAGGAGCGGGCCGAGGGGGTACCCTGCGCCTCGTCTGTCTCTTGCTTCTCGACGATGTAGAAGGTGGCGCGCAGGAGCCTGCGCTCCCCGACGGCAGCCGAGAGGAGACGCCCGTAGTCCAGGACGCCCTTATAGTAGTTCTTGATCGAGTGGTAGAGGTTCGCCCCGTCGACGAAGACAGCCACCCGCTCCGCTTGTTCTTCTCGCTGCATCACCCAGATACTAGCAGAAAACACGCTCAAGCCCCATAAAAAGGGCGGTTTACCGGCCACAGAACCTGGGTTAATATCCGGGGGCTATACGACTTTGTAAGTAGAGAGGAGCAGGTCCGGCATGGACTTCGAGGTCAGCATAGATGAGCACGCCGAAGCCTACTCCGTCATCTCGGTGCGCGGAGAGGTGGATCTCCACACGGCCCCGAAGGTACAGTCCGCTATAGAACGGGCCGCGGACCCGAACGGCGCCGTGGTCCTCGATATGGGCGGCGTCGCGTTTATGGACTCGACCGCTCTCTCAGCCCTCGTGCGCGCCAAGGACACCCTCCAGCAGCAGGGGATCTCTCTCCGCCTCGCCTCCCCCTCGAAGGCGGTCGAGCGTATCTTCTCCGTCACCGGCTTCCGGGACTACTTCGATATCTTCCCCTCCCGCGAAGCCGCCATATCCTCCGTGTAACGCCCGAATCTCCACCTCATACAAGACGTATGGTATAACGTATGGTATGAAGAAGACCACCGTATATCTGCCCGACGATCTCAAGTCTGCGCTCGGGCGCGTAGCTGCCCAGAAGGGGTGGAGTGAGGCGGAACTCATTCGCGAGGCGATCAGGGTCCTGGTACGGGACTCCGAACCGCTCTGTCCGAGGGTGCCGCTCTTCTCCGGTGGCGACCCGACGCTCGCGAGGAGGTTCGAGGAAGAGCTTCGCGGCTTCGGCGAGTGATGCTAGTTCTCGACAGCAGTGGGTTGCTCGCTGCCATAGATGATAGGCAAGAGGACCACGTCGCCGCCAGGGAAGTCCTTGCATCCGCGTGTGGACCGTTCCTGCTCTCGCCCTTCGTCCTTGCGGAGCTGGAATACATGATCCTGACCCGTATGGGGCAGCGGCAGGAGTCCGCGCTGCTCGGCGAGGTCGCGCGCGGTGCGTACCGTCTGGAACCGTTCTCGCCGGAGGACGTTGCGGAGGCCGTGTCGGTGATCGAGCGCTACCCCGACCTCGAGGTGGGGCTGGCCAAGGCCTCCGTCGTCGTGCTGGCAAACCGCTACGATACCCGCGACGTGCTCACGCTCGACGAGCGCCATTTCCGGGTCTTGAGGGGGATGCGTGATCGCCCGTTCCGGCTCTTGCCGGCCGACGCTGGGCGTCTGTGACCTGCGGTCCATCGCGTACTAGAATCACTGGTGAAATGATGGCAGACGTCAAGAAGCTGGCCGTGCCCGAGCCGCTCGGGCGCCTGGGAGAGGGTTTCCGGGAGGCGGGGCACGAGCTGTACCTGGTGGGCGGGTACGTGCGGGACAAGCTGCTCGGGCGCGAGCACCCGGACGCCGACGCTACGACCGACGCGCACCCGCGCGAGGTCAAGCAGCTCTTGAAGCCGCACGCCCGCCACCTGTGGACGGTCGGCGAGCGGTTCGGGACCATCGGGGCTGAGGTAGACGGCTACGCCGTCGAGGTCACCACGTACCGCGCCGACCTCTACACGCAGGGTAGCCGCCACCCCGAGGTCACCTTCGGGGAGAGCCTCGAAGGGGATCTCGCGAGGAGGGACTTCACGATAAACGCCGTGGCGGCCGACGCTTTGACGGGTGAGATCCTCGACCCCTTCGAGGGGCGAAAGGACCTGGAGCGGGGTGTGATCCGACCCGTCGGAGACCCTATCGACCGGATGCGCGACGACCCGTTGCGGATGCTGCGGGCGGTACGCTTCGAGGCGACTCTGAGCACGCCGGAGAAGCCCTTCGCCATGACGCCGGACCTGGAGAGGGCTATCCGGGAGAACGCGCGCTGGCTCGAGAGCATAAGCGCCGAGCGCATCAGGGACGAGTTCGAGAAGATAATCACCTCCGACAACGTCGCTCAGGGCCTGAGGACCCTCGTGCGTCTCCACCTCATGCCCTACATCGTGGCCGAGTTCATGGAGACGGTGAACGTCGAGCAGGAGGCTGAGTTCCACCACAAGGACGTCTTCGAGCACACCCTGATCGTGGTCTCCGGCATCGAGCCCGGCACGAGCGGGTGGGACTTCTCTATCCTGCGCAAGGCCGCGTTTTTCCACGACATCGGCAAGCCGCGCACCCTCGTCTACGAGCATCGCTGCACGTACTGCGGTGCCAAGAGCCTCTCGGAGAGCGCAGACGAAGGCAATTGCGAGCGTTGCGGGGGCAGAACGGTCCCGAGCAAGATCCACTTCTACGGGCACGAGAACGTCGGGGCCGCCATAGCTCGCCGGGCGATGCGGCGCCTCGCCTACCCGAAGGACGACATAGACGCCGTGGCCCACCTCGTCGCCAACCACATGCGCCCCTACGGGTACGCTGCGAGCCGTGACCCGTGGAGCGACGCGGCCGTAAGGCGCTTTATCCGGGACGCGTACCTCGCGCGCGGCGAGAGGAGGCTCGCCGACGTGGACATGCTCCTCAAGCTTGCGTGGGCGGACATCACGGGGAGCGCGCCGCGGCGCACGGTAAAGACGATAAGGACAAGGCCCGCGAGCTCGCCGAAGCCTACGCTCGCGAACACGACATCTTCGAGGAGTAAGGAATGGAGAGCTTCGACCCACTCGTAACCACCGACTGGCTGGCCGAGCATCTGAACGATCCGGAGGTGCGGATCGTGGACATCCGGGGCTACGTGAGGAAGTCAGACCTCAGGGAGGGGCGCCAGAGGGCCGATTATCTGGCCGCGCGCGACGAGTACAACGAGGCCCACCTTCCCGGCGCCGTCTACGTGGACTGGACCCGCGACATAACCGACCCGGACGATCCTGTCTCCGTGCAGATCGCACCGCCGGAGCGCTTCGCCGGGCTCATGGGCTCAATGGGCATCGGAGACGGCACGCACGTCGTCGTCTACGACCACGCCGGCGGCCAGTTCGCCACGCGTCTGTGGTGGGCCACGACCTACTACGGCCATGACCGGGTCTCGGTCCTCGACGGCGGCTGGAAGAAGTGGACGGCCGAAGGCCGCCCGACGACCTCCGAGGTACCCGAGCACGAGCCGGCCTCTTTTACCCCCAGACCCCAGCCCGGCTGGAGGAAGGAGGCGGAGCAGGTGCTCGCCGGCAGCGAGAGCAACGCCGCCTTCGTACTCGACGCGCGCGATGAGGGACAGTACACCGGAGAGGTGGCGCGGGGCGAGGGACGGGCGGGCCGCGTCCCAGGGGCGAAGCACCTCCACTCCGAGAGCCTCTTCGATCCCGAGAAGGGCACGTTCCGCTCAGACGAGGAGCTTGCCCTGATGCTGCGGAAGGCTGGCGTGCCGGAGGACACGGAGGCGCCCGTCGTCGCCTACTGCAACGGCGGGGTCGCGGCGACGGTGCCGCTCTTCGTGCTGCACCGTCTCGGCCACAAGAACCTCGCCAACTACGACGGCTCCTGGAACGAGTGGGGAATGCGCGACGACCTGCCGGCCGAGTAGGGGCAGTTCGTGAACTGCCCCTACTCGGCCGGTCCCTCCTTCGTGAACACGCCCAACCCCGGTGCTACACTCTTCGGGATCTCATGAAGAAGTCACGGATAAAGAACCTCGCCTCCTGGGCGCTCAGCGTGGCCATGATAGTGGCAGGTGCCGCGCTCATAGCCTCCTTCTACTTCGCGAGCAACCTGGAGAGCATCGCCTCGAACGACGCTGGCTCCGGCGGCTTCAACGTCCCCAGTCTCGACACCGACGCCGAAGGCCCCGCCACTACCGGTCCGAAGGACAAGACCCTCAAGCTGACCGTCCCGGCGATGAGCCAGTTAGAGGAAGATACCGTG
>JARDZQ010000077.1 GCA_029240775.1 Rubrobacteraceae bacterium
ATCCTACCGGGCCAGTGCTTCAGGACCCCTTTTCAGACAGTCTCATAGAAGCGTTCTCGGAAGTTCGAGTAAGCTCCCAACTACGGCTGCGCAAGCCGGTAACTAGCCTGACGAGAAGTCGCGCGTTCGCAATACGCCGACGAGCTGCTCCACCGTGTTTCCTATCTTCTCGCTTGACTCCCTCTTGTGCAGCACTTTGTCCGCCCCCGCCTCTAACGCCCGGGCGCAGCGTTCCAGGCTTCGATCGCTCACGAGCGCCACCACTGGCAACTCACGTAGTGGCTCGAGCAGTTCGATTCCGTCCCCGTCCGGTAGATCTAGGTCGACGACTGCACAGACTGGCTTTTCCTTTGCGTCGCCCAAGATACGCCGTGTCTCAGCAATCGAGCCGGACTGGACACTATCCAAGCCCGTTCGCCATTTGAGCAAGAGCGCTAGGCCCTCGCGAAACAAAGCGTGTTTCTCGACAAGCAATAGCCAACTCATTTCTGTAGCACCTCCAGATCACGTGTGTACGACCGCCTACTTGTCTTCTTTACTGCTGCCTCGCAGATTCGACGTAGGGCCACAGCCAGCGTCGTCATCGGTGGGATAGTCCGCTGGCGAAACGTGGCACGCAATAGCCTGGCCCTTCGTGGCCAAAATCGCCTCGGAGGCAACCTCTTACCCCTCCGGCGAGACGAACCCCTAGCCCTTCGATTCCGAGAGGCGCTACCTCGGTCCTCTGGACTTGTCCGCCTTTCGACGGCTCGGCTTCCGCGAAGGGACCCGCCGCTTTGCACCCTCATACCTGGCGACTGGTTCCTCATTTTCTAGCACCGTCACAGTAGAGTTATGCCTCCGAGAGGACCGATAAATACTCAAGGACCCAGCCTTTGCAAACAAATACTTTTGCTGACGCTCCGTTTCGCCCTTGTATGTCAACCAGCTACGAGTTGTCCGATCCAAGCGTGTGACGCTAAGAGCGATATGGTTTGGGGTCAAAGAGGGAGTATTAAGCAGACCGGGAAACCCAACTCGGGCACATGGAACATAATGTGGGCAAAGGAGACCGAGTACGAGACGAGCGCGATGTCTAGTGGTCGGCTCACCCGTCGCGAAGGACCTCGTCCCAGCTTTGCCGCGCGCGACTAGGCAGCTTCCCCCATACGGATCTCCGAGAATACCTGGCTTCCAAGCAGCGTAAGGTGAATATAGCCCCCTGGGCGTACGAAGACAGTCGAAGGGGGGATGCGACAAGCCCGTCTTGCTGCTATAGTTGCACCCACGACACATAGAGGATACCAACCACAGTACGCGCGTAGAGGCAGAGAAATCCGCCCCGCAAATATGGGTACCAGAGGGGCGGATGGAGTCAGTGGTGCAACCGGCTACGAGAAGACGTTGAGACGTTGGTGTATAGACTGTCTCTTATGGGGGAAGAAAATGTCTTCAGCATTGCCGAGATGCCGAGCCATGACGGGGGCGCTTGTCCTGGCGCTTTGCCTGCTACTTCTGTCGGGGACCGCAGATCGTGCTCAAGCTCTACCCATCGTGGGTAGCCTCGTGCCGGGCGAGATCATCATCAAGCTGACTCCCAATGCCCCAAGAGAAGCAATAGAAGTGATAAACGACAGATACAACACGCGGGTGAAGGAGCGCTTCCTGGACAGTGCGAACACAGACATCTACCTGCTCGAAATAACGGACGGCTCGAGCACGAAAGACAAGCTCGATAAGATCATTGGCGACAAATTGCGTATCATCGAGTACGCCGAGCCCAACTTCTTCGCCGAGGCACCCGAGGCGGCACGCAGGCACAGGGCTTTCCCTACTAATGACGCCGTGCCGACCGATGACCGTTACTCTCAGTTCCCTTACGCGGCCTCTGCCCTCAACCTCTCAAGCGCGCACGCAGTCAGCAAGGGCGAAGGCACCACGGTCGCCGTTGTGGACACCGGCGCGCAGCTCGGCCATCCTGCGTTGAAGACGAACTTCGACGGGGTGGCACGCTACGACTTCGTAGACGACGACAAGAACCCTTCGGAGCCTAGTTTCGCTCGCGACGAGGTCAGCCGCAATAACGAGGTGGTAGGGCACGGTACGCACGTAGCAGGCATAGTAGACCTCGTGGCGCCCAAGGCGAAGATCATGCCGCTCCGGGTTCTGGACAGAGAAGGGTACGGCACGTCTTTCCACATCGCGGAGGCGATCTCATTCGCTGATAGCAATGGAGCGGATGTGATCAACCTCTCCCTCGGCATGCCGGACCCGACCTTGCTGGGGTTGGCTCCACCGAAGCTGCTCCGAGAAAAGGTCGTGGAGGCAATCCGAGATGGCGCGGTAGTCGTCGCCGCTGCAGGCAACTACAACAACTCCGTGCCGACTTACCCTGCTGCCCGGGGGTCTACCGCTGACGACGACGATGGTCTTTTGGCAGTGACCTCCGTGAACTGGAAGGAGAGGAAATCAGATTTCGCCAACTACGGATTGTGGGTGGACATCGCTGCGCCTGGTGAGAATATCTTGAGCACCTACCCGCTCAGCACGTACGCGTATTGGAGCGGCACTTCCATGGCGGCGCCTTTCCTGTCGGGGCAGGCGACGCTTATCCACTCAGTAGAGGGCTCGCTCGACCCTGCTGGCATAGAAGTAAAGATACGCTGTAGCGCGCGGCCTATATCCCAGGACCCGACCCACACTATGCTGGGGGCGGGCCACACCGACGTTGGCGCCAGCCTAGAGCAAGCCCCCGACTCGAACTGCCATTTACTCTAGGTACTAACCGAAAGTCTCTTGCGCGCCGAGGGAGTGTCCCGAGCTCTCCACGAGGGAAAGCTCTGGACTCGGCGAGCCCGCAGGTAGCCCGTCGGCACGGCGCCTTGGAACACACGCCTGGTACCCGGCAAGAGCTTGTCAGACAGGGACACCTTTACCGTAGAGCGTCTAGGCCCGTGTCTGTTATAGTGCCCACTTGACTCAGGATAGGCTCTTCGCTGGGTATCTTGGAATCGCGTCCAAGCGAGAGGTCCACGAAGGGGCATCGTTCAAGCCTGGTGACGAGCCGCTAGGAGCTAGGGCTCGCGATTAGTGCCAGGTCAGACAAGCGTACTGTCACTGCATTGGACCGAGATCTCATCCGGGCTTGCCGCAATGGCCAGGTCGGGGCGTGGCGACTCCTGCTTGACAAGTATCAGCGGATTGTGTTTTCCGTACCACGGAAGTATGGACTCTCTTCGGAGGACGCCGCCGACATTACGCAACTTACGTTCACCATCTTGTTCCAGAGCCTTGATACTTTGCGAGAGGACAGCACCCTGGGCGCGTGGCTGACCACCGTAGCCCGCCGCCACACCTGGCGACTGCTCGACCGCAAGCGCCGTGAGGAAGCTGGCGGGTACGGGAGTTCGAACGAGAGCACCTCGATGCTGGCGAACACCGGTACCGACGATGTGGAGCGCTGGGAATTGACCGAGTGGTTAGACCACGGTCTATCCCTTGTCGGCAAGCCTTGCCGGGATCTTCTGTTCGCCCTTTACTTGGATTCGAAGCAGCCGTCTTACGCCGAGGTCGCTGCCCGCCTGGGCATGGCCGTCGGCAGCGTGGGGCCTACCCGAATCCGCTGCCTGGAGCGCTTGAGGCAGGCGCTGGGTGAGTAGCGCCAAGCGGTCACCGTGACAGGGAGCTATGAGCCGTCGGGGGAGCGCTATCGCTCGAGCGGCACACGTTGGTGTATTTTCTGCCGGTGCGGCAGACATCTGATATATAGATGAGATGTATAGAGTCGGAAGTCAGCGTGGGATCTTCCCAGAAACAGAGAATAGATGCCAGGGTCTAAGATGCGAGTAGAATTCGGCCGTCTCGTCGACTGGGTGGAAGGTCGCCTGCCCGAAGACGAGGCACGGGCCGTCGAAGAACAGGTGGCAAGAGCCGACAGCAGAACGCTCGCCGATGTCGCATGGCTGCGCAAGTTCGTCAAGGCCACGGATAACGCCGTCCTCGAGTCGCCGCCCCGGGAAGTAAGGGATGCGTTAATAGCTCGCTTCGAGGCTTATGCGAACGGCCAGCGGACGCCTGGCTTACTAAAGCGTGTCCTTGCGAGTTTGACCTTCGAGAGCGATCTGCGTCCGGCAGTAGGTCTGAGAACCGCCGGTGCCCAGCAGGCGCGCAGGCAGCTCGTCTACTCCGCGGGCGCGTTCGATGTCGTCCTGAACCTTCGGTCCCGCGTGCCCGACGAGAACCTCGTCCTCGACGGCCAAGTATTACCCCGCGAAGACCAGGAGCTGAAGCCCTTTAGCGTCCAGCTGCTGTATGGCGGAACGGAACTCGGCCTGACCGCCACAGACGAGCTGGGCAGCTTCGCTCTCCGGGATATACCGCCCGGTGTCTACGACATAGTCCTCAGCACCGACGAGGAAGAAATATCGATTGCGCCCGTCGACCTGAGCGCGTAAGAGGTGTTCCAGGTTCCGGAGGGCAAGATCACCCCCGGGTTCGTCGAGTTGCTGCTCGCTCGACCGACGCCTCGGGAAAGGTTGGCCGCTTTGCGCACCGCCAATCTGCTCGACGCCAACGGGTTAGACCAGCTACTGGGCGCTGCCAACGATTTGGTGCACAGCGATCCCGGCAAGGCGCATAGACTAGCTGAACTGTGCGCAAACGCGGCGGTGGTTGTAGACCTACCCGGGGCTGCGGCTCGATCGGCCTATATTCGTTTACAGACGCATTTCGCCAAAGGCGAGTTCGACGCGGCACTACGCATGGCCAGGGAGGCTTACGAGGGGTATGTGGCCTGCGGCAAGTACCTGGAGGCGCTGCGCACCCACGTGGGCCGAATGTCCGTGCTACTAGAACTAGGGCTTTACCAAGAAGCCCTCGACGCTGGTCAGACTGTTCTCGACGCTCTCGGCGGCAGAGGCGAGCTCGAAGTAACACCCACTCACCAGCAGCGCGATCTGCTGACCGCGTTAGTGCACCAGAACCGTGGCGGTTGCTACGAGTACATGGGCCGCTACGAAGAAGCACTCGAAGCCTACGCTGTCGCCGAGGAGCGCTACCAAGCCCTCGGCGAGACCCAACGCGTCGGCGAGATCGTCGATAACCGGGGTGCAATCCTCCTCTACCTTGGTCGGGGCAATGAAGCGCTAGCAGCGCACGAGGCCGCCGCGGCGGTCTTCGCCGAGGCCGGGCTTACCCTGTCCTACGCAGCGGCACTCTGCAACATCGGAGAAGCGAACCGGCAGTTGGCAGACTACAGGTCCAGCCTCGCCGCATTCGAAAAGGCGCGCCGCCTGTACGACACTATAGGCGCGCTCCCGGATAAGAGTTCGCTTATGCTCGATACGGCCAACGCTTACCTGGATCTGAACCTGTATCCCGAGGCGCTGGCGGCCTACCAGAAGGCTAACTCCCTGTTGGGCAAGGCCGGAATGGTGCACGATCGCGCACGGGCCCTGTGGGGCATGGGTGTGGCGTTGACTGCTAAGTTGGACCTCGAGGAGGCCGAGGAGGCGCTAGCCGAGGCCGCGCAACTCTTCGCGGCGGCTGGCAACTCGCCGCTGCTGTCGGGCGTGATGCTAGATCAGTCGGTTGTGCAGGAGGCCCGCGAGGACCTTGATGCCTCGGTAGCGACCGCTCGACGGGCGCTCAGCCTCGTTATCGAGAAGGACGGGTCGGTTCAGCGCGTATACGCACACATGCGCCTGGTCGACCTGCTGCTTCCGGACGTGGCCGGGAGCGAGCCGCATCTGCTGGCAGCGCGCCAGTTGGCCGAGAGTATGGCACTGCCGCAGTTGCGTTACAGATTGAACGAGCGGCTCGGTCGTTTGAGGCGGCTGCAAGGCAACAACGAGGAGGCGCAGGTGCTGCTCGAGGCTGCAATAGACGAGATCGAACGCCTGCGGGGTACCGTAACCCACGAATCTATGCGTGCCTCCTTCCTGCTGGACAAAATCGGCGCCTATGAAGAGCTGTTGAGGTTGCACCTGTCCGGGGAAGCCGAAAGCAACGCGCGCCAAGCGTTCGCCGTCGCCGAACGCGCCAAGTCTCGGGCTCTGATCGACTTGCTGACCGGCGTAGCAAAGGAACCAGCACATCCCACCGATAATGCATTGCAGGAGCGGATCCAAAATCTGCAGGCGGACCTCAACACGACTTACAATCAGTTGCTCGGCACGGGCCAGAGCGAACTTGTAGCGCCACTACCGGACCTGCGCGGACGGGCCGTCGAGTTGGAAGAGGAGATCAGCCAGCTGCGCCTGCGCGCCATCCCCGCTACGTCGGACCCGTTCGCCACTTCCACGCCGTCGGACACCTGGGAAGATATGCCGACTGACGTGGCCTTGCTGGCTTACCACGTTATCGGCGACGAGATCATTGCGTTCGTCGGTGCGCGGGACAGCATGCGGGTCGTACGGAATTGCGGCTCGGTGACGATGGCGACGCAGCTCCTGCAGCAGCTAGAGGTGCAATGGGATCGATTGGGAGTAGGTCAGGAGTTCGCGAAGCAGCACATGGCGCTCCTCGAGCGGCTGACACGACAGGTGCTAGCTTCGCTCTACGGCGAGCTAGTCGCTCCGCTCCGGCCACTGTTGGATGCAGCAGCGGGCGCGAATACTGTAGATGATGACGGTCCGCGGAAGATCGCTATCGTGCCCCACGGGCTGCTCCATCAGGTGCCTTTCCACGCCCTCTTCGACGGCGAGCGCTATCTAATTGAACGCTTCGAGATTTCCTACGCCCCCAGCGCGAAGGTCTTCTCGCTCTGTCAGAGGCAGGCTTCACGAGGTTTGGACAAAGCCTTGGCGTTGAGCGTTGCCGACCCCCTGATACCGGCCGTGGCAGATGAGGCTCGAGCCGTAGCCCGTCACCTTCCTAGTGCGGAAGTGCTCACCGACAGGCAGGCGACCTTGAGCGCGCTGCGGGAGAAGGCGCCGGACTGCGGCGTCTTGCACCTAGCCTGCCACGGCATGTTCCGGGCAGACAACCCCATGTTCTCGGCGCTGAAACTACATGATGGCTGGTTGGCGGCTGCCGATGTCATAGAGCTAGATCTTGGCGGCGCCCTGGTCACCCTGAGCGCTTGCGAGTCGGCACGTAACCAGGTACTTGCAGGCGACGAACTCGTCGGCCTGGTGCGTGGCTTTCTCGGGGCCGGCGCCGCGACGCTGGTAGCCACCCTATGGCTCGTGCAAGACGATACGACGTCGTGGCTAATGGAGAGATGGTATGCTCAGCTACGTACCGGTGTCGAGCGGGCAGCGGCCCTGCGAAACGCCCAGCTCGCGCTCAAAGAGAAGCTCCCGCATCCCTACTACTGGGCACCCTTCGTACTGATCGGGCAGCGGTAGCGTAGAGGCTTGGTGAAATCGAACACCGTTTAGATCACTGAGAAGACGGTCGTTCACAGACGCGAGTCGCTACCAGCGTATTTTCA
>JARDZQ010000525.1 GCA_029240775.1 Rubrobacteraceae bacterium
AGGTCGCGGGCTATGCGGCGCCGCTCGGCGTTCCGGATCTCGCGCAGGCTCTCCTCGAGGCGCTTGCGCTCGGTTATGTCCCGGGTGATCGCTACGGTGTGCAGCGCCCTACCCCTGGCGTCGCGCACCAGGGAGACTGCGAGCTGGCCCCACACCGTCCGTCCGTCTTTTCTTACGTACCTCTTCTCGGCGGCGTACTCGCGGATCTCGCCGCGCAGCAGCCGCTCCAGGCCCTCCAGACCGTGTGCCCGGTCGTCGGGGTGCGTGACGTCCGAGAACGTCATGCGTAGCAGCTCGTCTCTCCCGTAGCCGAGGAAGCGGCGCAGGTTCTCGTTGACCTGCAAGAAGCGCCCGGTCGCCGGGTCGGCGTGCGCCGCGCCCACGGCCGCCGTCTCGAAGAACGCCCTGAACCGCTCCTCGCTCTCCCTGAGCTCTTCTTCGGTCCGCTTGCGCTCTGTTATGTCGGTCGAGACGCCCACGATCCCTACCGCGCGTCCCTCGGAGTCCCGGATCAGGGAGTCCGTGACCTGCGCCGGGAACGTCGAGCCGTCTTTGCGCCGCACGACGAACTCGCCCTCCCAGGTCTCTCCTTCCCTGAGCGTCTGCATGATCTCTTCGGCGACCCCGGACTTGTCCGGCTCGACGGTGAGTTCCGCGATGTGGCGGCCCATGGCCTCCTCACACGACCAGCCGTAGAGCCGCTCTGCGTGCTCGTTCCAGTGGGTCACCCTGCCCTGCATGTCCGTGGCTATGACCGCGGCCTGGACCTGCTCGAGCAGGTGCGCCTGGAAGTGGACCCGCTCCTCGGCCTCTCTGCGGTCGCTTATGTCGAGCAGCACGCCCTGCCGGAACCGGGGCTTCCCCTCTTCGTCCCGCACGACGACCGACTCGTCGCGCACCCACACGACCCGCCCCTCGTGGGTCGTCAGCCGGTACTCGAGCTTGAGCGGGGCGCCCGTCTTGTTGGCGCGTGTGTGTTCGGCGAGGACACTTTCACGATCCTCAGCGTGCAGGAGCTTCACGAAGAGCTCGGGGTCGGCCAGCCACTCCTCGGGGGCGGTGCCGAGCATGCTCTCGGCCTGCGGGCTCATGTAGATCGCGGAGTTCACATCGTCGAGTGCGTCGATGTAGGTAACGGCGGGGATCTGCTCGATGAGGGTCCGGTACCTGGCCTCTGCCTCCCTGAGCTTCGCCTCGACCTTCTTGCGCTCGGTGATGTCGCGCGAGACGGTTATGATCTCGAGCACCTCGCCGGTGTCCGGGTCCCGGACCGTGCGGCTGGTGGTCTCGAACCAGGTGTAGTAGCCGTCTTTGCGCCGGATACGGTAGGCGAGCGTGTAGGTGTCAGGACGCTCGAGTATCGCCGTGTGGGTCTTCCTTATCTCTTCGAAGTCTTCGGGGTGGAATAGCTCGTAGGCGTCGCGCCCGACGAGCTCTTCGGGGTCGTAGCCGAGCAGGGTGCGGCACGCCGGCGAAGCATAGGTGTAGACGCCATCGGGGCTCTTCAGTCAGGCTCACGTCGTGCCCTCCGATCCAGGACCAACATATTAGCCCATCCTTCGACCCGGTACGCGCGGGACGAGCCCGGACCCGACCCCGCTTGGGTAATTTGACCCAAAAGCCCCCCAAGATGTTCCGGTAAGCCACCGAGAGGGATACGATATGCGGTGAACCAGGCCGGGAAAGACGCACCGCCGCGGGCGGTGCCGGAGTAGTGCGTCGGCCGGCAGGAGGAGGAGGAGGAGGAGGTTGTGAATTGCGGGTGATCGAGCACGAGCGCGGGCACTACGAAGTACGCGAGGTTCCCTACGGCAAGGTGTACGACTGGCGACCCGAACGCCTGGTCTTCGAGTGCGATTGCGGAGAGACGCACGTATCCTCGGGATCGGCGATCACGTGCTCGTGCGGGATGGTCTACGGCGATGCTTACGAAGACCGGCGGCCGGATGAGGATCCCCTCCATCCCTGGCTCGAAGACTACGAGGAGTGGCGCAGGGTGAGGGAGAAGGAAGGCTTGCGGCACGAGTACTTCGTCTTCGTGGAGGAGGGTGATGATTAGCGTGGCCCAGATCTCGCCGCAAGGGAAGGGAGGCCGCGAAGGACCCTCGCGGTTGCGGTACCTGATCGCGCGCCGGGAGGGGAACCGGCTGGAGGTGCTGACCCTGGCCGCGCGCCCGCGCAGCGAGACCCTGCCCGTCTTCACGGGCGCAGGCGCGGCCCGGGACTTCCTGCGGTACGTCGGCGAGGACTGGCAGGTGAGGGAGTCGACGACCGGCGAACTGGTCTCTCTGCTGATGGGCTGCCTCCCGCACGTGGACCGGATCGTCCTGGACCCCGTCTTCGGGGTCGTAGGCGGTGCCACAGAACCCCGGAGCACGACCAAAGTGGAGTTCGTCGCGGCCCTGATGGGCGAGCGGCTCGCGGCCCCCGCGCGCTGAACGACGAGCCCTCTCTGTGCCCCGCACCCGCCGGGGTGCACGATCGCGCTAGAATGTGCCGCAGCGTTTCCCTCTGTCCGGGGGCCTTGTATGAGACGAGAGAACGTGACGAGCGGCACGGTGTGGGAGCGGGAGGTGGGTTACTCGCGGGCTGTCCGCCGCGGGCCCTTCGTATACGTCTCCGGCACCACCGCGACCGACGGGAGCGGCGGCTTCGTCGGGGTGGGGGATCCCTACGCGCAGACGATTCAGGCGCTAAACAACATAAAGGTGGCGCTTCAGGCGGCGGGGGCCGGGCTCCCTGACGTGGTGCGGACCAGGATCTACGTTGTCAACATAGACGACTGGGAGGAGGTCGGGCGCGCCCACGGCGAGTTCTTCGGGGAGATCCGTCCGGCCACGAGCATGGTCGAGGTCCGGCGTCTCATTGCACCGGAGGTGCTCGTCGAGATCGAGGCCGACGCCTTTCTGGGACTCGGGCCTTCTTAAGCGCCTCAGCCGATCTCCGAGGCGCGCCCCGCCGTCTCCTCCAGCGCCTGCAAGGCTGAAGCCTGATCCATGCCCGTGCTCCTGAGCAGGTCCACGGCCGCGGACCGGATCTGGCCGACGAGCACGCTCGCCGCCAGGTCGTGCCTGTCCTTGAGTATCTCGGTGGCCTTGCGGGCGGCCTCGAGCGCGAACCTCCTCGCCTCCTCAGGGCCTCCGGCCTCCTCCAGGTAGGTGGCGAGAGCCCTTACCGCCCGCGCGAGGTCGACGACCGCCTCAGGCAGCAGCGGCGGGACGGGGTCCCCACGCCTGAGCGCGTTGACGGCTCCGCGCGCCAGCACCCGCGTGTTGATGACCGCCAGGTC
>JARDZQ010000078.1 GCA_029240775.1 Rubrobacteraceae bacterium
GAGCTGGCAGTGGAGCGCCGGAGTGGCGGATGCGGGCGGCTTTGATGGTCCACTACCTGGAGAGGATCTCAGACCACGGCGTGGATATCGGAGGGAGCACGGTCTTCCTCATCACGGGGGAGCGCATCGAGGACGCCATGCAACAGTACCTCCGGCGAAACATAGACGGGGACGGGGGACAGTAGCCCCTCCGGGGGTCGGCACCTGTGCATCTCTGCTACAATCTACGGGCAGGATGTTCTGCAATCGGGTGGTTCCGTCTTGAGGCTTACGCAGAAGAGCAAGTACGCGGTTCGCGCGCTAGTGGAGCTGGCGCTCAACGAGGGTGAGTCGCCGCTGGGGGTGGCGGAGATCGCCCGCCGCCAGCGCATCCCGGATAGGTTTCTGGAGCAGATCTTCGGCGAGCTTCGCAGGGCGAACATCCTCGAGAGCCGCCGTGGCGCGCATGGAGGCTACCGCTTCGCGATGCCGACCGAGGAGATCACGGTCCTCGACGTCGTTGAGATCCTGGACGGCGAGGTCCGCCCGGCGCGCTGCTCGGCGGGCGGGGTGTGCTACATCGCCGACGCCCCCCTGTGCGCGACGAGCAAGGTCTGGGACGAGGCTCGCGTCGCTCTCGAAGGGGTCTTCGGAAGCTACAGCATAGCCGCGCTCGCAGCCGCCGAGCGGGAGGAGCGCCGCGCCCGCGAAGCCGCCTCTGTCGGCCGCTGAGAACGTCCCTCTGGATAGGCTGAGGGCACACCTGCGGGGCCGCACCGGCCTTGCGGAGTCCAGCGTCGAGGTGGGCGGCAGAACCTACCGCATCACGCACCCCGCCTCCGTCGACGACCTGCTCGACGAGGAGGACTTCGAGCACGACGAAAGGCTTCCTTACTGGGCCGAGCTCTGGCCGAGCGCGGTGGCCTTGGCCCGCGCCCTGGCGCGGGAGGATCTGGCGGGGAAACGCTCCATCGAGCTCGGTTGCGGCGTGGGGCTTCCGACGGTCGTAGCCCTCTCCCGCGGGGCGAAGGTCCTCGCGACCGACCACAACGAGGCAGCCCTCGACTTCGCCGCCCACAACGCCAGCGCGAACGCGGGCAGGGAGCCGGAGACCGCGCTGCTCGACTGGTTCTCGCCCGACGACCTGCCGCCCTTCGACCTCGTCTTCGCCGCCGACGTGCTCTACGAGCGGCGGAACGCACCGGCCCTCGCGAACCTCGTGCCGAAGCTGCTCGCGGCGGACGGCGAGGCCCTCCTCGCCGATCCCCGGCGTCCCCCCGCGCCGGCATTCCTCGAGACGATAGAAGCGCGAGGGTTTGGGATCTCTACGGAGAGCATGGTGGTGGAGCAGGGAGAGAGGGAGGTTAGGGTACTTCTGCACAGGATAAAGGGCGCCCCGCTGGTATAATTTGGTCTCTGTGTTGCTGGAATCCTTAAACCCGACCCAGTTAGACGCCGTAGAGCACACCGAGGGCCCGCTACTCATCCTCGCGGGGGCGGGCAGCGGGAAGACGCGCGTGCTCACGCATCGCATCGCTTACATCCTCGACAGAGGTCTCGCGGCTCCAGAAGAGGTGTTGGCGATAACCTTCACCAACAAGGCCGCCGGGGAGATGAAGGACCGGGTCGCTCTGCTCGTGGGGCCCGCCTCGCGCAAGATGTGGGTCTCGACCTTCCACGCCTTCTGCGCCCGCATCCTGCGCGTTCACGCCGAGAAGCTAGGGTACAAGCGCGAATTCACAATCTACGACGGGGCCGACCAGGTACGGCTCGTCAAGCGGTGCATCGTCGAGCTCGGCAAGGACCCGAAAAGGTTCAACCCGCGCTCTTTCCAGGCCCAGATCTCCGCGGCCAAGAACGTGCTTGCGACCCCCGAAGACTACCTGCGCTCGACCGAGGGTTACATCGCCGAGAACGTAGCCGAGGTCTACGACCTCTACCAGCGGCGCCTCTACGAGAGCAACGCCATGGACTTCGACGACCTCATAATGCAGACCGTCGCACTGCTGGAGATCTTCCCCGAAGTGCGCGAACGCTACCAGACGCGCTTCAAGTACATCCACGTCGACGAGTACCAGGACACCAACCACGCCCAGTACCGGCTCGTCAATATCCTGGCGGCTGCACATCGTAACTTGTGTGTCGTTGGTGACGACGATCAATGTCTGGCGGAAGGCACCCTAATCACGATGGCCGACGGCAATAGGCGGGCTATTGAGGAGATCCAACCTGGAGACGACGTTCTATCCGGTTACGGTAGCGGCGAGTTTCGGGCCGCGAAGGTACTCCGCACCTACCAACGACACGGCCGGCGTGAGGGGGTAGCCATCACCACCGAGACCGGGCGCAGGATCGTCAGCACGCCTGAGCACACCCACTTCGCCGGCTACCGTCTTGGCGTGGTACCGCAGTTGCATTTCGTGTACCTGATGCATCGCGAGGATACTGGCTACCGGTTAGGCACCACACAGGTGTACACGCGCGGCCAGAAGAAACCAATGGTCGGGCTTGCGCAACGCACGCTTCACGAGCATGCCGACGCGCTGTGGGTGATCTCGACGCACAAGTCGGAGAACGATGCACGGGCCGAGGAGTACGTTCTCTCGCTGCAGTATCGCATCCCCACGCTCCCGTTCGTGCCTCGAAGGAGTTCTCAGCTAGCCGATGGAGCTCGGGCGAATGGACTCGTGCACGATCCGGCGTACATCTCGCGCGTGTTCGAAGCCTTTGACACCGAGGCTGGCGCAGGACAGCTCCTACACGACCGCGGTCTTTCTCCACATCATCCGCACTACCGTCCGCGGTCCAGAAACGTCAAGCGGCAAAACGTGGTCGTCACGCTCTGCGGTGACAGGCGCGGTCGCACTCCCATGCATCGGCTGTCCATCATCGGTAACGATTCTGTCGGGAAGGCAGTCCTTGAGGGGGCAGGGTTATCGGTGCGTTCAGCCAAGAACGGTTCCAAGAGCTGGCGCCACGAGACGGCCAGCAAGAGCTACGCACGCCTGCAAGCGACGGTGGATCTCATCAACCGGCGGTTCGAGCGCACGAACGTGATCCAGAGTGCCCGCCTAGGTCGCAACGGTGAGAACGGAAGGAGAGTGAGCAACTCGTTGCCGTTTGTCTTCGCAGGGTCTGTTATGCCAGGCATGGCGATGTTCAATGAGCACGGTGGCTACGATATCGTCGAGACAGTGGAGCGAGTGGAACTCGACGGACCGGTTTATGACCTCGATATCGAGAATACCCATAACTATATAGCCGAAGGGATCATTACCCACAACTCCGTCTACTCGTGGCGAGGAGCGGACATAAAGAACATCCTGGACTTCGAGCGGGACTATCCGGAGGCGAAGGTCGTCAAGCTGGAGCAGAACTACCGCTCGACGCAGACGATTCTGGACGCGGCGAACGCGGTCGTGGCGAACAACGCCTCGCGCAAGCCGAAGGAGCTGTGGACGGCGGGGCCCCCAGGGGAGCGCATCCGCGTCTTCACGGCGAGCGATGAGTACGCCGAGGCGCGCTTCGTGGTCTCGGAGATCGAGCTTCTCATAGACGCCGGGGTGAGGCCGGCCGATATATCTGTCTTCTACCGGACCAACGCCCAGAGCCGCGCGTTTGAGGACGTGCTGGTGCGCGAGGGGGTCCCGTACCAGGTCGTCGGGGGGGTCAGGTTCTACGAGCGGGCGGAGATCAAAGACACCATGGCCTACCTCGCGGTGATCTCCAACCCTACCGACTCGGGTGCCCTTGAGCGGATAATCAACGTCCCCAAGAGGGGGCTGGGGGCGACCTCGGTCGCGCGGTTGCAGGAGTTCGCCCGCAGGAACGGGCTCTCGCTCTACGAGGCTCTCGCTGAGGCCGACGCCGTAGACCTCACGGGCGCCGCGAGGAAGGCGTGCAGGGCGGTCAGGGACCTCTTCGAGGGGTGGAGGGTCGCGGCGCAGGAGGTGCCGCCGGTAGAGCTGATCGGGGCTGTACTCGACGAGTCGGGCTACCGGGCGGAGCTCGTGGCCGAGAACACGGTCGAGGCCGAGTCGCGCCTGGAGAACCTGGAGGAGCTGATAAACGCCGCCCGCGAGTACCAGCGCGTCGAGCCCGAACCGACGCTCTCCGGGTTCTTGCAGGAGCAGGCGCTCTACTCCGAGCAGGACGCTCTGTCGGGTGAGGGCGGGAGGGTCGCGCTGATGACGCTCCACAACGCGAAGGGTCTGGAGTACGATCACGTCTTCGTGGTAGGGATGGAGGAGGGGACCTTTCCGCACGCGCGCTCCCTCGACGAGCAGAATCTCGAGGAGGAGCGGAGGCTCGCGTACGTCGGCATCACGCGTGCGAGGAAGTCCCTCACCCTCACCTACGCCAAGCTGCGCTCCAACTGGGGCGAGCGCGAGTACCAGATGCCCTCGCGCTTCCTCGCGGAGATACCCGAGAACCTCAAGGCAGGCACGATAAGCGGCTCCCGCGGGGGATGGGGGATGGCGCTGCCCCGGCGAAGCGAGCCAGAGAGGGTAAGCTCCGTGACGGTATCATTCCGCGCCGGGGAGCGGGTCAGGCACGCCAAGTTCGGCGTGGGGGAGGTCGTCGAGGCCGGGGAAGGCAGGGTCGTGGTCAGGTTCGGGGGGCAGGAGCGTGTCTTCGTGCCCGAGATCGCGCCGCTGCGCAAGGCGTAGGGGGAGCCTTCTATCCGGCACCGCGCGGGTCTGAGACGCCGCGGTAAGCTACAATGTGTAGCATGGAAGCGTCTTCCGGGCGGGGTGGTTCCCCGACGGTCCCGAAGAGGTGGGCCAGGCGCAGGATTTCGGCTCGCTTAAGGGGAGAAAGGATCGAGATGCCGCACATCTACGTTACGGGCCACAAGAACCCCGATACGGATTCCATAGCCTCTGCCATCGCTTACGCCGAGTACAAGAACCTCGTAGATCCGGACAACTTCTACGTGCCGGCCCGGCTGGGGGATGTCAACTCCCAGACCGCGTGGGCTCTGAAGAAGAGCGGGGCGGAGAGCCCTGCCCTCCTGCGGCACATCATGCTCCGGGTCAAGGACGTGATGAAGGAGGAGCTGATCACGGCGCACAGGGACGACCCTTTGCGCAACGTCGGGCTCGCGATGGCCAAGCGGAACATCGGCCAGATCCCCATAGTAGACGACGACGGCGCGCTGGTCGGGATCGTCACGGAGAGGGACCTGGCGCGCATGTACGTCAGGGAGTCGCGGGAGCCCTCGAACTTCGAGAGCACCCCGGTTGCTGTCGGGGCGATGTTGGAGGTCCTCGAAGGGGAACTGCTCGCGGGTAACGATCGCGCCTCCTCCGGGAGGCTCTGGGTGATCGCACGCGACGTCGGGTCCATGGGACAGCATATAAGGTCGGGGGACCTCGTGGTCGTGGGCGACAGGCCCGACGCCCAGCGCCGGGCCGTGGAGCTCGGTGCCGAAGTCCTGGTCGTCTCAAACGGGGTGAGACCGGACGACGAGGTGTTGCGGATGGCCGAGGAGAGGGGGGCGACGGTCGTTCTCTCCCCGCTGGACTCCTACGTGACGAGCCGCATGATCCAGCTCTCCGTCCCGTGCTGGGAGATCATGAGCGAGAACCCGCTGACGGTCGACCCGGATGATCTGCTTCCGGACATCACCGGGGCCGTGATGGACGTCCACTACCGGGCCGCCATCGCCGTGGACAGAGATAACGTCCCCATCGGCCTTGTCTCGCGCACCGACCTCGTCAACCCCGAGCCGCGGCGCGTGCTGCTGGTGGACCACGCCGAGACAGGGCAGAGCGTCAAGGGCGTGGAGAGGGCGCGGGTCGTCGAGATTCTGGACCACCACCACATCGGCGACATCGAGACGACAAGCCCTATCCCGGCTACCTTCGACCCCGTGGGCTCGACGGCGACCCTTATCGTGGAGCGCTTCAAGGCGAGCGGGCTGAGGCCAGACGAGAGCACGGCGATGATGTTGCTGGCGGCGGTGCTCTCGGACACAGTCGTCCTCAACTCGCCGACCACGACCGAGCGTGATCACGAGGTCGTCAAATACCTGGAGGAGATGCTGGATCTGGACGCCAGGGAGTTTGGGATGGAGATGTTCGAGGCCTCCTCGGATGTCTCGGAGCTTTCGGCGGAGGAGATCGTGAACCGTGACGCCAAGGAGTACGGGACGAGCTCCGGAGAGAAGATGAGCGTCTCGCAGGTGGAGACCGTGGGGACCAGCATCCTCGAGCGCAAGGAAGAGCTGCTCGAAGCCCTCGAAGACATGCGCGCGCATAACAGCTACGTCTTCGCGGCGCTCATGGTCACGGATATCATCGAGGGGGGTACGGAGCTGCTGTGCGCTGGTGACTGCGCCCCTGTCGAGAAGGCGTTCGACGCCAGGGCCACAGAGGGCGTCATCGACCTCCCCGGCGTCATGAGCCGCAAGAAGCAGGTCGCCCCCAAGCTCCTCGCAGTACTCTAGCGCGTGGCGGAGATCCTGGACGGCAAGGCCGTCGCGGCCGAGGTGCGTGCCGAGGTCGCCGAAGGGGTGGCCGAACTCAAAGAGCATGGCGTCCCCGTGCGCCTCGACGTGGTCTTAGTCGGAGAAGACCCCGCTTCCGTCACCTACGTCTCCTCGAAGGAGCGCGACTCCGCCGAGGTGGGTATAGATTCGAGGGTTCACCGCTTCCCTGGGGACGTGCTCCAGGAGCAGCTCGCCGCGCTCGTCGGGCGGCTCAACGGGGACCCGGCCGTCTCCGGCTTCTTCATCCAGCTTCCCCTGCCGGCTGGCCTCGACGCCGTCCCCCTGATCTCCCGCATAGACCCCACCAAGGACGTGGACGGCCTGAGCCCCATGAGCGCGGGCCGGCTCGCCGTCGGCCTGCCGAGCCTCCTTCCGTGCACCCCGCACGGGATCATCAGGCTCCTGAAGGCCCACAGCGTCGAGCTCGCGGGCGCCGAGGCGGTCGTCGTCGGACGCTCGAACCTCGTCGGCAAACCCCTCGCGCAGCTGCTGTTGCGCGAGGATGCCACCGTCACCGTCTGTCACTCGCGGACTCGCGATCTGCCCTCGGCCACCCGCCGCGCCGACGTGCTCGTCGTCGCCGCGGGAAAACGCGAGATGGTGGGAGTCGAGCACGTCAAGCAGGGGGCCGCCGTCGTGGACGTCGGAATCCACAGGCGGGAGGAAGGAGGGCTCGTCGGGGACGTGCGCTTCGAGGAGGTCGAGCCTATAGTCGCCTGGATCTCCCCGGTCCCGGGCGGCGTCGGCCCGATGACGCGGGCGATGCTGTTGCACAACGCGCTCCAGGCCGCCCGGACGACGGCGGAAGCTGCGCTAAGATAAGTCTTTGCACGCGAGAGCGGGAGAGAGCGAGAGATGATAAGCGAGGAGCAGGTGCGGCACGTCGCGATACAGGAGCTAAGCCTCGAGGACGTGCCGCCGACTGCGAACCCGCTCAACCTGACGAACGTCTCTCGCCCGGACGAGCCGCGCGGCGAGCTCACCCGCGAAGAAGCGCTCGCCCCCGCACCCGAGCCCATAGACGGCCTCTTCGCGGTCCCGAGGATCGACTGAGATGAGCGAGCTGCTGAACCTGACAGCCCACGAGCTGGCGGAGAAGGTGACCTCCGGGGAGGTCGCGGCCCGCGAAGCCGCGGAGGCCGCGAACGCGCGCGTCGAAGAGGTAGAGACGGAGCTCAACGCCTTCATCACCCCGACCCCCGAGCTGGCG
>JARDZQ010000526.1 GCA_029240775.1 Rubrobacteraceae bacterium
GATCCGGAGAAGGACTTCATGCCCTCGCCGGGTGAGATCACCTTCCTCGAGGTGCCGGGAGGTCCCGGCGTCAGGGTAGACTCGGCGATCTACCAGGGGTATAAGATCCCACCCTTCTACGACTCGATGGTCGGAAAGCTGATCGTCTGGGCCCTCACCCGCGAAGAGGCGATAAACCGCGCCCGCCGCGCCCTGCGCGAGTACCGCCTGGAAGGCATCAAGACCACCATTCCCCTTCATATGCGCTTGATCGAAGACGACGCCTTCCGCTCCGGCGAGTACCACACGGGCTACCTGGAAGAGTTGCTAAAGAAAGGGTAACCGGGAAGTAGAAGCATACCCGGAGCGCTGTCTTGCCCGGATATACTTCTCGCCGAGAGGAGTGGACCGCAGGAGTGTCCCTGTGAGCGCCAAGACGCACGAGATAACGCGGCGCTTCACCGTGCACGACTACCACCGCATGGGCGAGGCCAAGATCCAGCACGAGGACGACCGAGTCGAGCTCATCGAAGGCGAGATCGTCGAGATGGCCGCCAGAGGCACAAGGCACTTTACCTGCGTAAACCAGTTGACCCGGCTACTGGTGAGGGGCGTCGGCGGGGAGAGGCGCTCGCACCACACACCTTCTCAGAGCTTACCCTCAAGGTCGACGCCGTGCTCGGCTGATCTCTGGAAACCTGCCGCAGACGGCAGGCGTATAGATGGGTAGCAGTCGCTGGCCGAAGCGAGCGGAAGGACGGAAGCATGTCACAGCCCCCACGGGTGGATCTCCTGGACCCCGTCTTCAAAGCGAACCCCTACCCCACCTACGCCCAGCTACGCTCGACCGCCCCGGTCCACCGCGCAGAGTTGCCAGACGGCCGGGGGGTGTGGTTGATCACCCGCTACGACGACGTCTTGGCGGTCCTGAAGGACGAACGCTTCGTGAAGGACTGGCGTAAAGTCCTCACCCCCGAGCAGCTCGCCCAGATCCCGCCGATACCCCCGGTGATGGAGCCCCTGAGCAGGAACATGCTGGACACGGACCCGCCCGACCACGAGCGCCTGCGGGCGCTGGTCTCCAGGGCTTTCACGCCGCGCCTGGTCGAGCGGATGCGCCCTCGCGTCCAGGCCATCGCCGACGGGCTCTTGAACGCGGTACAGGAGCGGGGAGAGATGGACCTGATCGACGACTACGCCTTCCCCCTGCCCATAACCGTCATCGCCGAGCTGCTCGGCGTGCCCGCCGAAGACAGGGACAGCTTCCGCGAGTGGTCGGACGCAGCCGTGTCGGGCAACGCCACGCAGGAGTACTTGGAGCAGATACTCATCCCGCACATGACGGCCTTCACCGACTACCTGCGCGCGCTCTTCGAAGAGAAGCGCAAGAACCCCGAAGACGACCTGGTGAGCGCGCTGGTGCGCGCGGAGGAGGCCGGCGACAAGCTCTCGGAGCACGAGCTGCTCGGCATGGTCTTCCTGCTCCTCGTCGCCGGCCACGAGACCACCGTCAACCTCATCGGCAACGGGGTGCTCGCGCTGCTGCAACATCCCGACCAGTTCCGGCAGCTAAAAGAAGAACCCTCGCTCATCAAGCCGGCTGTCGAGGAGCTGCTGCGCTACGACGGACCCGTCGAGACCTCTACCGAGCGCTTCGCCAGAGAGGACGTGGACATAGGCGGGATGGTCATCCCGAAGGGCGAGATGGTGCTGGTCGTGCTTGCGGCTGCAGACCACGACCCGGAGCGCTTCGCGGATCCCGACGAGCTCGACATCACCCGCGCGGATAACAGACACCTCGCCTTCGGCAAAGGTATACACCACTGCCTGGGCGCGCCACTCGCCAGGATGGAGGGCCAGATCGCCATCTCCACCCTGCTCAGGCGCATGCCCGACCTGCGGCTCAAGGGCTCTACACATATCTAGGCTCTCTCCGAACATTCCACTGAGCTCTAGCGAGCCGTCCTGATGGGCTACGACTCGCAGCCTGAGCGTCCTGTAGACATGGTGGCGTTCGTTGGCCGTTAGCGAAGCCAGCGCATCCGGCGCGACGCCTACCAAGGAATCCAGTAGAGCGTCGCGGTCGCTTTCCAACTCGACGACGCGTTCACTGTGTGACTGCAGGGCTCTTAACTCACGCTTGGCTATGGTGCGAGTCTCGTCTAGCTCGGCGAGCCGGGATCTCAGCTCATCGAAGGTTATGAGGTCGTCAGCGGCCATCTCCTGGTAGCGCGCACGTTTGCGATCCAGTTCCGCCAACTTGTCCAACCACATTTCTTGCTCTCCGTCAGGGTCGCCGCGCATGCTGCTGCGCTCTAGCTCGATCATCCTATCCAGGTCGGCACGTAGCTGTTCGGGATCTTCCAAGAGGCCGGACACCACATCCCAGACCCGGGGTTCTAGTTCTTCGATCCGGCGCATTCTAGAGTTCTGGCACGCCTCCTTACCTTGATGCCATCGCTGGCGGCATCTGTAGTAGAAAAGACGCCTTCCTCCGCTCTTGCTGCTGTGCGGCACCATTCGGCGGCCACAACTGCCGCAATAGAGAATGCCGCTAGAGAGCTCCCAGAATCGCCGGCCCGCAGACGAGGGCTTAGAGTTGTTCTTAATAGTTCCTCTTGCGGCCTCGACCAGCTCTCGAGGCACGCCAGCATCCGGCACGGGTACCGCGATCCACTCGTTTCGCGGCTTGTCGGTCACCGTCTTCTTCTTGCGGTAGACCTTCCCCTCGGGACCATTTTCTGCAACTTGCGTGTAGGTGTGGCGCTTGCGGTTGAACCACCAGATACCGTAACTTTTGTCGGGCTCGAGCCGAGCCGCCACATCTGGAGTCACCAACCCCTCGACCTCTTGGAAGGTGTGCGGGCGGTAAACGTCGTCTTTGATAACTTCTCTGATGAACGTTTCTGACCAGTATCTCTTGCCGGTGGGAGTCAGCAGCCCTTGAGCCTCAAACTCTTTCTTGACTCCATGCAGAGAGTAGCCTTGAGAGGCCACCATGTGAAAGATTCGCCGCACTATCGGCATGGTCGGCTCGTCTACCTCGTACCCGTCTCTTGAGGCTGTGT
>JARDZQ010000527.1 GCA_029240775.1 Rubrobacteraceae bacterium
GGATGCGGCGTGACCCACATCCCTGCAGGCCGCCCGTGAGCTGGCGTCCATGGGCTACACAAATGTGTGGGAGTACGGCGAGGGCAAGAAAGCATGGATTGCGGCCGGGTTGCCCGTGGAGGGCAGAAGCCTTCGGCCCCGACAACGAAGTTGGGAAGAGCCCAGAAGTTGAGGTCAGGAATTCTCTGGTACTGATGAACCTTGAGAACCCTCAGCGCTCGCGGCTACGTAAGGCTACTCCGTTGCGGCGCGCTCATCTCTGCCAAGTACTGGTGAACGAAGCGCACTGCCATCGAGCCCTCCCCTACGGCCGAAGCCACCCGCTTGACCGATCCGCTGCGCACATCGCCCACGATGCCGGGCTGACTGCTCTCGAGCATGAACGGCTCGCGCGATAACCCATCCCAAGTTTGCGAGTCGAGCGCGGAATGATCCAGTGCCCTCCCCGTTGGCACAAAGCCGCGTTCGTCGAGCGCGATGGTGCCTTTGAGCCAACCGGTGTTGGCCTCGGCCCCGATGAAGACGAAGAGTGCTCTTGCCTCGAGGGTGCGGCGCTCGCCAGAGCGGTTGTCCTCGACGACGACTCCCTCTAGCGCCCTGTCTCCCATCAACTCACGCACCCCGGCGTGGACGAGAAGCTCGATGTTCGCGGTCCTCTCGATACGGTCGATCAGGTACCTCGACATACTCTTTCCCAGATCGCCGCCGCGGATGAGGAGGCTGACCTTCGCTACCCTCTCCGCGAGGAACACGGCTGCCTGGCCTGCCGAGTTGCCACCGCCCACCACCGCCACCTCGTTGCCCCGACACATCTGAGCCTCGGCCTCGGTGGCGGCGTAGTGGACGCTCACTCCCTCGAATCGCTCCAGGCGCGGGATGTTCAGCCTGCGGTAGCGAGCGCCGGTGGCCACGATCACGCTGCGCCCCGCGACCTCACCGCCCTCCGAGAGGGTAACCCTGTAGTGGTTGTTCTCCCTCCTCAAGCCCACCGCTTCTTGGGGCACGGTGGTCCGGGCGCCGAACTTGTCGGCTTGCACCAAAGCGCGGCTGGCAAGCTCCGCTCCGGAGAGGCCCGCGGGGAAGCCTAGGTAGTTCTCTATCCGCGATGACGTACCGGCCTGACCTCCCAGGGCCACCGCTTCCAGGCTGAGGGTAGCAAGGCCCTCCGAGGCCCCGTAGACTGCGGCGGCGAGCCCTGCCGGTCCGGCACCGACCACGATGATCTCGTACATTTGTTCCCGGGAGGTGTCTACGTCGAGGCCTATGGTCCTTGCAAGTTCGGCGTTCGAGGGATTCTTTAGCACCTTTTCGCCTAGCCAAATCGCGACCGGCGTCTCCTGTGGCTGCACGCCAAACCTTCCGAGCAGAGCTTCGGCCCCCCCGTCTTCTTCCAGCTCGATCCAGCGGTGGGGCAGCCGGTTGCGGACGGCGAACTCCCTGAGGCGCAGAGCGTCCTTGGACCAGCGAGAGCCCACTATCCTTAGGCCCGTGCCGACCCGCATGAGGACCGAACGCCTGGCGAGGAAGGCCTTCAGGATGATGTCGGAGAGGGTAGGCTCATCGGTTATGATCGCCTTCAGCTGTTCAGGAGGGACGGCGAGCACCTCCCCGCCCTCGCGCATCACGGCGGAGAGGTAGACCGACTGGCCGGTGAGCATGTTCATCTCGCCCAGGAAGCGGCGCGCCCCGTGGACGGCTATCGTCCGTGCCTCTCCTTCGAAGTTGTCGACGATCTCTACCTCGCCTTCGAGGATGACGATGAAGTCGTAGGAGCGGTCGCCTTCCCTAAAAAGAACCTGCCCGGGCTCGATCTTCCTTACCTCTCCGTAGCGCATCAGGAACGCGATCTGGTCATCTGCCAGTGTAGGAAAGGCTGAACTCTGGATGCCGTCGACTCGGTTATCCATACGGCCTCTATTCTAACCGCAGTTGCCTTCGCCATTTCACCAGCATCCTGATTGTAAAAGGTGGGGTTCGCCTCAAGCGGAGTAGATACTAGGGCGCGATTGACACCACGTGGCGGGTTTTCCCGCAGAAACCTCGGGGCTCTGAGAGGGAATGGGCGACCAGGTGCTTTAACGTCACCTGGCCGCCATGACAGTTATCTATTGGCACTCTTCTAGGGTCTCGAGCGGAGTTGCACATCCACATCGAGGGCTCTCTGGAGCCAGAACTGATGTTCGAGATCGCCGGGCGCAACGGGATCGCCCTCAAGTATGCCTCCGTGGAGGAGGCTCGCAGGGCTTACGACTTCGCCGACCTGCAGTCCTTCCTGGACGTCTACTACGAGGCTACAAGGGTGCTCCTGCACGAGAGGGACTTCTACGACCTGACCTGGGCTTACCTCAATAAGGCCTCGGCTCAGGGTGTGCGCCACGCCGAAATCTTCTTCGACCCGCAGGCACACACCGACAGGGGCGTGGCCTTCGAGACGGTGGTCACGGGGATACGCAGGGCCCTGATCGACGGCGAGAGGCGCCTTGGGATATCCTCGCACCTGATCCTGTGCTTCCTCAGGCACCTCAGTGCCGAGGAGGCCATGGAGACCTTGCGCCAAGCGCTGCCATACAGGGACTGGATCGTCGGGGTCGGGCTCGATTCCACGGAGGTAGGCCACCCGCCCACAGAGTTCGAGGCGGTCTTCGAGGAGGCCGGACGCCACGGTTTTCGGAAGGTGGCCCACGCCGGGGAGGAAGGACCCCCCGAGTACATCTGGCAGGCGCTCGACGATCTCAAGGCGGTCCGGATCGACCACGGCGTCAGGTGCATGGAGGACCCAAGGCTCGTGGAGAGGCTCAGGGAAGAGCAGGTGCCGCTCACCGTCTGCCCACTCTCCAACGTCAAGCTGCGCGTGTTCCGTTCTATAGACCAGCACCCCCTGAAGCGGATGCTAGAAGCAGGATTGTGCGCGACGGTAAACTCCGACGACCCGGCGTACTTCGGCGGCTACGTGGCCGACAACCTCCAAGCCATAAAGGACGGGCTGGGCTTCACCCGTGAGGACTTTCGTAAGGTGGCGGAGAACTCCTTCAGGGCCTCGTTCATCGACGAGGCCGAAAAGGAGAGATTGCTAAATGAACTCGCGTCATATTTTTGAGGCCTAAGCGTGACATACGCCCCCAACCTACTTGAGGCAAGGAGAGTTGCTAGGGCTCAAGCGGGGCACCCCGGCGCAGGCGGCCCATCTGCGTCACGGCGATAGCCTCGGAGCGTGCCGATAGCTAAAGCACTATCGGAAGCAGGCGCGAAACAGGTGATCGTTACCCGCACCTGACCTTATTCACCTGAGTGCGTGGAAGGTGT
>JARDZQ010000528.1 GCA_029240775.1 Rubrobacteraceae bacterium
GAAGAGGGCTTGCGGGTTCGCAAGGACGGCTCCAGGTTCTGGGCGAGCGTTCTGATCACGGCCTTGAGAGACGAGGAGGGCAACCTAAGGGGCTTCTCGAAGGTCATACGCGACATCACCGAACTCAAGAGGGCCGAGGATGAGCTCAAAGCAAACGAGCAGCGATTCCGCACCCTTATACAAAACTCTTCCGATGTCATCACGGTGATCGACGCCGACGGCACCATACGCTACGTCAGCCCAGCAGTTGAGAGGTTGATGGGCTATCACCCCGAAGAGCTGGTGGGCAAGAGCGTCTATTATTACGTGGATCCGGAGAAATTCGAAGAGGCACAGACGAGGTTCGCCAAGCTCTGGTCGCGACCTGGCGTCCACCCGCCTTTCGAGTTCAAGGTGCCGCACAAAGATGGCACCCGACGCTACTCCGAATTCATCGTCAACAACCTGCTGGATGACCCGAGCGTGAGGGGCGTGGTCGTAAACCAGCGCGACGTTACCGAGCGCAGGGAAGCCGAGGGAAAGCTGCGCGAGAGCGAGGCACTCTACCGCAGCGTGGTCGAGCAGGCCGCCGAGAAAATATTCTTGGTAGACGCCGAGACCAAGCGTGTGCTGGAGGCTAATGCCGCCCTCTCCCTCTCGCTCGGCTACGCCCCCGAGGAGCTCGAGCAGCTCACGCTCTACGACATAGTCGCCCACGACCGGGAGAGCATAGACCGCAATGCCTTGCGTATCCTCGAAGGATACGGCTTTACGAGCGAGAGGCGGTATAGGCGTAAGGACGGCTCCCTGATCGACGTGGAGGTCAACGCCAGCGCGGTCTCCTACGGCGGCAGGGAGGTCATGTGCATCGTCGCCCACGATATCACCGAGCGCAAGAGGACCGAAGAGGCGCTGAGGCGAAGCCTGGACGCGCTACTCGCCCTCTATGAGACCGGCCAGGTCCTGAGCTCCAGCCTCGAGCGCGAGGAGATTGGATCCAGGCTGCTCGAGATCATGGGCCGGGTCTCCGGCACGACGGCGGTGGTCATCAACCTGCGCGATGCTCGAGGGCGCCTGAGAGCGTGGCGCACCTTCGGACCTGGGGGCTTCCTCGACGCCGTTTACGACAAACCCGAGGCTCGGGCCGCACGCCTGACAGCCTCCGAGGCTGAGGAGGAACGGGTGTTCGAGGTGGAGCACCCGGATCTAGAAGGAGAGCGCCTCGCGGGTATTTCCCTGCCGTTGCGAGTGCGGGACCGGGTCATCGGCGTACTCGAGGTCTACGGTCCGGAGCACCTGGCGGAGAGCGGGGCCATGGAGACCTTCGCCAGCCTGGCTACCCAGGCCGCGAGCGCGCTGGAGAACGCCCGGCTTTACGAGGAACTCCTCGAGCGCGAGCGCCAGCTGCAGGACCTCGTGGGGAGGCTACTAACCACCCAGGAAGAAGAGCGGCGCCGCGTCGCCTACGACGTCCACGACGGCCTGGCTCAGACGGCAGCGGCGGCCTACCAGCACCTGCAGATCTTCGCGCGGGGTTATCCTCCCGACTCCGCTCGCGCACGAGAACAGCTCGAGGAGGCACTCGAACTCGTACGACGGACGGTGGGTGAAGCGCGCCAGGTTATCTCCGACCTGCGGCCCACGGTGCTCGACGACTTCGGGCTGGCAGCCAGCGTCCGCCTGCAGGTCGAGAAGCTGCGGGCGGAGGGTTGGGAGGTCGATTACGAAGAAGCGCTGGGGGATGAGCGCCTGCCGACCGAGGTGGAGACGACGCTCTTCCGCGTCGCGCAGGAGGCCCTGACGAACGTGCGCAAACACGCGCGGGCCACCCGCGCGAACGTAACGCTGCAGCGCCTGGGGAGAACCATCCACAGCGAGCCGGGAACCGGCACGTCGGTGTTGGCGGAGGTCCAACTACCAGCGACCGAGGAGGATGGCGATCATGCATGACAGTGACACCTCGAAAACGCAGGGCGGGCGAGCGCGGCTCATACTCGCCGATGACCATCATCTCCTCCGGAAGGGATTCCAGGGTTTGTTGGCCAGCGAGCCGGACCTGGAGGTGGTCGGCGAGGCATCCAACGGCCGCGAGGCTATCGAACTCTGCCACAGTCTACGGCCCGATCTCGTGCTGATGGACGTGCGCATGCCGGAGATGGACGGCCTCGAAGCGACCCGCATGATCAAGCGCGAGTACCCTGAGACCGGGGTTCTTATGGTGACGATGCACGAGAACCCCGACTATCTCCTCGAGGCGTTGGGCGCGGGCGCCGCCGGCTACGTGCTCAAGGATGCCCCGGCGGACAGGCTACTCAGCGCCGTCCGTAGGACGTTGAACGGTGAATCCCCCCTGAACCAGGAGCTCGCCGCGCAACTCCTCCGGCGCCTGGCCGAAGAGAAGAAGCAGGATCCTGCCCCCGAACCGCGCAAGGCCAGCAAATCGTTGCGCGAACCGCTGACGCCGCGCGAGGAGGAGGTCTTACAGGTTTTGGCCTCGGGGCGGACCAACCAGCAGATCGCGCAAACGCTCGTGATAAGCAGGGGGACCGTCAAGGTTCACGTGGAGCGCATAATCCGCAAGCTGGGTGTCTCCGACCGCACGCAGGCGGCCGTCCGCGCCATCGAACTGGGGCTCGTTTCTCCCGAGATGCGGCAGTAAGCCGCCCACACAACAAGACCTCGTTCATCCGCTTGTAGTCCATTTGGTGTATGCCATTCGGCATACGCAGAGCCCCCAGAAATCTCTCAAAGATACGTCTGTAGGCAGACGGCAGTGGCTCATTGGTCCAATAGCATTAAGGGTGTCAACTGAGAAATCTCATCCAGCTTCGAAGGAGGAGTGCTACAGGAATGGACTCAAGGAAGCAGATCTGTAGGGCCAACGAGAGAAAGGACAACTAGATATGAGGACTAAGA
>JARDZQ010000079.1 GCA_029240775.1 Rubrobacteraceae bacterium
TACGGTCCCGGACCGACGAGAGCGGCGGCGCCCAACATCATGGAGCGCGGCGAAACCGGACGCTACATCTTGTAGCCAAGCCCGGCGCCGAGACGGCATAATTGGCCACGGAGACCGGCCCTAGTTGACCTCCCTCACCCAGGCCGCAACCCATCCGGTGTCGGACCTGATGTAATCTCCCCTCCACGAGATGCCCTTGAGCCGGTCGAAGAGCCGGACGGCTTCGATCCCCTCGAGCCCGATCTCCTCTCCCATGGCCTCGACCTCGCTACGCTGGACGTGTACCGGGCACTCCTTCAGCCTCGCCCTGATGACCTCGCGCATCAGGGTCTGGCCCTGCCTGTCGGGGGTCCGATACCTGCCCTCTCTGGTGACCACCGGTCTCCTTTCCTGGTCCTACCGGGACCAGTCTGCGCCTCGTTACCGCGCGAATCTGTCGTACAAAACACTCAACCGCTCTCGAGCACCTTTAAAAGACCGTCTCGACGGGCTGCACTCCCTGGTCAGTGCCTGCTACGTTCGAGGCCTTCTCTACGATCACCAAGGCGTCCATTTTCGATCCTGCGCTACCTCCTCTTTTTGCGGCCGCCCCTGAGCAGCGAGTAGCCGACGGGCACCACGAGGAGGGTGAGGAAGGTCGAGGTTATGAGGCCGCCTATCACGGGGATGGCGAGGCTGCTCGAGATGAGAGCGCTCCCGCCGCCCCCGACGCCGAAGGCGAGCGGCGTGAGCGCAAAGATCGTTGCGAGAGCGGTCATGAGGATGGGCCTGAGGCGCGTCCTTCCGGCCTGCACGATAGCTTCGTCGAGCGTCGAGTGCCTGTCGCGGGCGTTCTGGATGAAGTCCACGAGCAGGATGGCGTTGGAGACGACGATCCCGATGAGGAGCAACACCCCGAGGAGGGCCGGGACGCTCAAAGCCGTGTCGGTGAGCATCAGCGCCCCGAAGGCGCCGGCCGTGGTGAGCGGGACGGCGAGAAGGATGATGAGGGGCACCACGAGCGAACCGAAGAAGACGACGAGGATGAGGTAGACGAGCCCGAGCGCCACGACTATGGAGAGTATGAGGTTCCTGAAGCTCTCCTCGATGTCCTCCGACTCGCCGCCGACTTGGGCCGAGACGCCCTCGGGCAGATCCAGCTCCGTCATTGAGGTTCGCACCTCGTTCGAGACCGCGCTCGTGTCCTCGGAGGTTATGGTGCCCGTGACGGTTACGGCGCGGTCTCCGTCCACCCGGCTGACGGCTGCCGGTGCCTGGACCTCCCTGACCCGGGCGACGTCCTCGACGGTGGCGCCGGAGCCGACCGGGAGATCCCGGACCTCCTCCAGGGAGTCGACCGAGCTCTGCGGCACACCCACTGAAACAGGGGTCTCGCCGACGGTGAGCTGCGCCCCGCCGCCGAGCAGCGCCCCGAGGGAGGTGGGGACCTGCGTCGGGGAGAGGCCGGCGCCGGCGGCCCTCTCGGCGTCGAGGGCGACCTCGACCTCGGGGCTGACGTCGGAGAGGTCGCTCTCGACGTTGGAGACGCCATCGGTTGTGCTTAGCTCCTCGGTGACAAGGTCGGACGCCTGGCGCAGCTTCTCCTCGGATCCGCCGGTGATTAGTACCTCGAGCCCGCCCGCGGGTGGTCCCTGGCTGAGCACCTGGACCTGGAAATCGTCCCCGTAGAGGTCGCGTCCCCTCTCGTCCACGCGGCTCAAGGTCTTCGAGACGCTGGCATCCTCCCTCACGGTGATGAACGCCTGCGCCTGGTTGCCGGCGCGTAAGGGTGTGTCCGGGTTGAAGTTGTCCTCCCCGCCGACGGAGAGCTGGTATCCATCTACGCCGGGGTCGTCGAGCAGGAAGTCCTCGAAGGGCTCGAGCTCCTCCGCCGTCTCCTCGACCGCCGTCCCCGCGGGCAGCTCGGCCGTGGCCTGCAGCAGCCGCTCCTCGCTAGGCGGGAAGAAGCTGACGGCGAGGAACGGTATTGCCGCCAGGCCGCCGATGAAGGCAAGGATAGCGAGCACCACGACCGCGAACCGGTGCCGCAGGCTCCAGCGCAGCGCCGGTACGTAGATCGCGCCGAGGAGGCCGTCATCACCCTCGGAGCGCCTACCCCGCCTTCGTCGCGCCGCGCGCACGGCGAAGAGGGCGGAGATGAAGATGAGCAGCACAGCCAGCCCCCCGGCCACCACGAGGAACACCGGTGAGCCTGTGTCCACGCCGCCGATCGCACCAAGCACGGCGTCGGCGAAGCCGCTCAGAGAGCGCACGACGCCCTGCGGCATGCCGGGGACACCGCCGAGCAGACCCGCCCGCGTCGCGACGACGGCCCCCGCAGCAAACGCAGCGAAGAGTACGAGCAGACCGAAGATCCAGCGCACGGCCCCCCTCCGGCCGTTCCTGGCTCGCCGCAGCCGGCGGCTCTCCACCTCGAAGAACTCCTCGTCCTCTTCGGCGAGAACCTCCGTCTCCTCTCTGGGGGGCCGGCGCTTTATGAAGGCGCTGGCGAGGACCGGGATGATGGTTACCGAGACGAGCAGCGAGGCGAGGAGGGCGAAGGCGACGGTCAGAGAGAGGGGGAGGAAGAACTTGCTCACTATGCCGCCCACCAGGCCCAGGGGCACGAAGACGGCCGTCGTCGTAAGCGTAGAGGAGGTGATCGCGCTCGCCACCTCCTCTGCCCCCCTGAGCGCGGCCTCCTGGGGCCCGTAGCCTTTCTGGACGTAGCGGTAGGAGTTCTCGAGCACGACTATGGCGTCGTCCACGACGCGCCCGACCGCGATGGTGAGACCCGCGAGCGTGATGATGTTGAGGGTGAGGTTGTCCGCCCAGGAGAAGAGCAGCGCAGCGAGTATCGAGGTCGGCAGAGAGACCGCCGTCACGAGCGTGGCCCGCAACGACCCGAGGAACAGGAAGATGATGAGGATCGCCAGAGCCCCGCCGATAAGGGCCTTGTCCACGAGCCCGCTCACGGACTCCTCGACATCCTCAGCCGAGTTGAAGAGCACGATCACCTCGTCCTCGCCGAGATCTTGGCGTACCTCCGAGAGCGCCTCCTCGACCCCCTCAGCGACCTCGACGGTGTTGGCGTCGGGGTCCTTGGTTACGTTGATGCCGAGGCTGGGCTCACCGTTGGTGCGCGAGATCCCCGCTATATCCGAAGTGGTCTCCCGCACCTCGGCCACGTCGCCGAGCAGAACCGGCTCCAGAGCCGCAGCTCCCGTGGGCGGAGCACTGGCCGCTGGAGACGCGCTCGCGGCCGGCACGCCGCTCGGAGCACCAGTAGGCGCGCCGCCTGAGACACCGACGGGGAGCTCCGCGAGGGCCTCGCCGACGCCGAGGCCGCTCGTGGTGCGCACGGGGGTGGAGAGGCCGTCTATGGTCACCTCGCCGACGGGCGTGTTGACGCCCGCGGCCCCGCTTATGGCACCGACCACGGCGTCGGCCGAGACGCCTCTCTCCTCGAGCCTCTGCGGGTCGAGCTCGATCCGGATCTGGCGCTCCGCGCCGCCGACGAGATCAGCGCCTGCGACGCCCTCGACGTCCTCGATGAGCGGCACGGCCTCGTCGCGGGCGTATTCCGTAAGCTTGGATAGCTCTCCCTCCTGCGCCGAGAGCGAGACGCTCATGATCGGGAACTCCGAGGCCGACTGGGTCCGCACCTCGGGCTCCTCGGCCTGCTGCGGGAGCTCTATGCCGTCGAGGGCGCCGCCCAGCTCCGCCTCAGCCTCCTCTGTGTCGGTGTCGAGAGAGAATTCGATCAGGACCACCGAGAACCCCGCTGACGAGGTGGACTGGATGCTCTCTATCCCATCTACGTCGTCGACGGCAGCCTCCACGGGCTGCGTGACCTGCTCGTCTACCAGGTCCGGCCCCGCCCCCGGTACCGGTGTCGAGACGGTGACGATGGGGAACTCTATCTCGGGCAGCAACTCCTGGTTGAGGCGTGTCGTCGCGTAGACGCCACTGGCTATGAGGATGATCGTCGCCAGAAAGACCACGGACCTGTTCTTGAGGCACCACCGGACGACCGCTCCCATCAGTTCTCCTCCCCCGGCGCTGCGCCGAATCCCTCACTCAGAGTTCTCAAGCCCTTCACGAACGCCAGAGCTTCCTCGTCGGTCAACCGCGCGAAGGCCTCCGCGAGCCGCCGCCGCCGGACCTCCATGAGCCTGAGCGCCACCTCGCGCATGCGGGGCGCGTAGTCCACCACCACGACCCGGCGGTCCGCCGTCCCGTGTCTGCGCTCCACCATCCCGTGCTCGACGAGCCTGTCCACGAGCTGGGTCGCCGCCGACGCCGAGACGCCCAATGCTTCCGCCAGCTGGCCCACCGAATGCGGCCCCCGGGAGAGCGCGATCAGGATCTGTACGTGCCCCGGCGAGACCCGCACGTCCACCGGTATCCCCCGGCTCGCGAACTCCGCCATCTCAGCCGGGTCCGGACCCCCAATAGCCCGCATCAAGGTCGGCATCAACATCAAGACCTCGTCTACGAGCCGCTCACGTTCCATGTAATATCTCCTATTTACTTAAGCCTCTTAATTTCTCGATTATTGAAGTAAGTGGCTCTTTTGTCAAGGGTTGGGATCTTTTTCGACAAGGACAGGGTACGATCTGGGCGAACTAGGGTTTCTCGAAGCGGGGGTGTTGGTGGCGAAGCTGTCGAAGGCGCTGGCTGCGGCGGGTGCGGCCTTGGGGCTCGCGGCGCTCAACGTGAGGCTGGAGCGGAGTGGGGGGAGGCTATCGAGTCCGCTCGGCGGCGAGACACGCTACTACCGCTGGCGGGGTGGGGATCTCGCGTACGCGGTAGCCGGGGAGGGGGAGCCGCTGCTGCTGGTGCACGGGATCTACGCCGGGGCCTCGTCCTTCGAGTTCCGCGAGAACTTCGCGGAGCTCTCCGGGCGCTTTCGGGTGTACGCGCTCGACCTCCTCGGGTGCGGCCTCTCGGAGCGGCCGCGGCGGCGCTACGCGCCCGAGGACGTCACCGCGCAGGTCGAGGACTTCGTGAAGGAGGAGATCGGGGACCGGACCCACCTCGTCGCCAGCTCGCTCTCCGGGGCTCTGAGCATCCCCGCGCTCGTGAGGAGCCCGCGGCTCTTCAAAAAGGTGGTCCTCATCTGCCCGACCGGTTACGGGACTTTGAACAGGCGCTCCGGGTATCTGGGGGAAGTGATCTACGATCTCTTCCTCACCCCCATCGTCGGCGACTCGCTCTACCACCTCATCGTCTCGCGGCGCGGTATCCGCTACTACCTGGAGAGTATGGCCTACCATGACGAGCGGTTCGTCACCGGGGAGATCGTCGAGAGCTACCACCGCGTGGGACACCAGAGGGGGGCGAAGTATCTGCCGGCGGCCTTCGTCTCGGGCAAGCTCAACCTCGGGGTCGCAGACCACTGGCCCCGGGTGCCGCACCCGGCCCTGGTGTGCTGGGGGCAGGAGGCCAGGACCACCCCCGTCTCCGAAGTCGAGGAGTTCGTGCGGCGCAACCCGCGCAGCGAGCCCCGCATCTTCAGGGATGCAGCCCTGCTCCCCCACGACGAGCGGGCCGAGACCTTCAACCGGGAGGTGCGCGAGTTCCTCTCGCGCAAGGGGGGCGGAGCGTCGCGCAGATCCTGATCGCCCGCAGCGGCATCGTCAGAACGCGGGCTGGATATGCTACCCTTCATCGTCGGTGAAGTCCTCCATCGACACGAAGAAGGGGTTCGGGGGGTGGGGTCCGGTCCTCGCTGGCGCGGGGATCTCCCTGCTCGTCTTCGTCCTGTACCTGAGGACGCTGGCGCCGACCATACTCCCCTACGACCTGAGCCCCCTGCTCGACGTGCCGATGCTCCAGATGCAGGTCTGCGTGCTCGGCATGACGCACCCGACCGGCTACCCTTCGTACCTGATGCTCTCGCACCTCTTCACCTACCTTCCGGTAGGCGACTGCGCCTACCGCTCCAACCTCGCCTCCGCCGCCTACGCGGCGCTCTCCGTGACGGCGGTCTTCGCGGCGGGGTACCTGCTCGGCAGGCGGGTCGTGGCGGCGACTGCCGCGGCCCTCGCTTTCGGGCTCGGTACGACCCTGTGGTCCCAGGCCGTCATGGCCGAGGTCTACACGTTAAACGCCCTGCTCATCGCGCTCACCATCCTCGCGTTGCTCGTGTGGCGCGAGCGCCGCAGCGACCGCTACCTCCTGCTCTCCGCCTTCCTCGTGGGGTTTTGCATGACCAACCACCTCACCAGCGGGCTCCTCCTGCCAGCGAGCGTGCTCTTCGTCGCCTTCGTGGACTGGCGCAAGCTCGGGGACGTGCGGCTGGTGCTCAAAGGCGCCGCGCTCTTCGTGGTGGGCCTCGCGCCATACCTCTACCTCCCGCTGCGGTCGGCCATGGACCCGCCCTTCAAGGCCAACGACCCGACCAACTTCGAGCGGTTCTGGTACGTGGTCAGCGGGGGAAATTTGCGCGGCGGGTTCTTCGCCTTCGGGCCCGCGGAGGTGCCGGGCAGGCTGGCGTTCTACATGAACCACCTCTTCGACAACCTCCACCTGGGCCTGGTGGCCGTCGGCATGGCCGGCTTCGTCGTCCTCCTCGTGCGGGACCGCGCGGCCGCAGCGTTCCTCGGTTTCCTGTACCTCGGCTGGCTCTTCCACGCCGTCGAGAACGACATCCCGGACATCCAGCTCTACTTCATCCCGACCTATCTGGTGCTCTGCATCGCCATGGCCGTGGGCTTCGCGTTACTCCTCTCTGAGGTCGAGTGGCTCCTCGAGCGGTTTGAGAGGGTCCCGAGAGGGGTGGCTCTGGGCGCTCTCTCCGTAGTGGTAGTGCTCCTTCCCCTGCTAGGCCTCGGGGAGAGCTACGCGCGCAACGACAGGAGCGACGACTACAGGGGAGCCGAGATCCTCGACGACGTGGCCGAGAACGCAGCACCAAACTCGACTGTTTTGCACCACAGGAGCAACCTCTACTACATGGTGATGGTGGAGGAGCGGCGTCAGGACCTCACCCTGGTTGACCCCTTCTGGCACAACAGGGATATTGGCTACGCAGACATCGTCTGGCCCGCCGACGTCGACCTCGCGACCGCCGACCGTCGCTACGGGACCGACGACTTCAGCGGGGTCACCGCGGCCGAGATAGCCTCGAAGAAGGGCCCG
>JARDZQ010000080.1 GCA_029240775.1 Rubrobacteraceae bacterium
GGAGAAGTCGTCGAGGAGCTGCCAGTCTCCGGGGAGGTCCAGCTCGACGGAGACACGCGCCGAGCCGTTCACCCCCTCCACCCTGTAGGAGGGATGCCCTGCGGCGACCGCGGACGCCCGGCCCAGGGGGCCGTCGGAACTGAGGGGGAAACCTACCGCTACCTTCATGGCCCGCAGATTCTAACCCACGGAATAGGACGGCGAGGGCGGGTGTTCGGATCGGGGAGCCCGCTAGCCGCCGAGCAGCTCGACCTCGACCGGTGTCCCCAGCGGCAACCCAGCCATCCCCATCGCAGAGCGCGCGTGATCCCCTGCCTCCGGCCCGTACACTTCAAGGATCAAGTCGGAGAACCCGTTGACGACGTTGGGCTGCCGGTCGAAGCCGGGCGCTGTATTAACCATCGCGAACACTTTAAGCCACGCCCCCACCCGGTCCAGGTCGCCCAGAGCTCGCTTGAAGCTGCCGAGGACCGCCAGCGCGGTGAGGCGAGCCGTCGGGGTTGAGGGAGATGTGGCCGGAGACGTAGGCCCTGTTCTCGCGCACCCTCACCCACGAGTAGGGCAAAACGAGCCCGGGCGGCGCCTGCAACGGCTCCGGCAGCACGAGCCCGGGCTCTTCCAGCCTGGCCTCTACCTCCATAGGCTACCTCTCTCCGCGGCCCTCCGGCTAGGAGCCCTGCTCGACGATCTTCGTCAGCTCCTCCTGGAGGTTCTGTACGGCAGCTTGGGGGTCGGTCTCGCCCTTGAGCGAGAGGTTGAACTGCTCGGCCATCGCGAGCGACATGTCCGAGTAGTACGGCGAGACGGGGCGCGACTTGGTGCTCTGGATCGCCTCCTTGCCCAACCGTATGACCGGCACCTTCTCCAGGATCTCCTGGTCCTCGTAGAGGGACTTCCGGGTGGGAAGGAGCGTGGCCGCCAGGGCCCGCTGCCGCTGACCCTGCTCGCTGGTCATCCACTTCACGAACTCCCAGGCCTCTTCCTGCCTCTGGGAGTTGGCGTTGATCATCATGTTCCACCCGCCCAAGCCCGCGAAGCTCTGGCCGCTCTCGCCCGCGGGCAGGGGCGCGATCCCGATCTGGGCCGGCTCTATCTTGGAGACCTCGGGGTCCTCGGAGAGCGCGTACATGTACGGCCAGTTGCGCGCGAAGACGCTCCTGCCGCCGAGGAAAGCCGGGTCGGTCTCCTGCTCCTTGTACGTGGAGACGGCCTGCGACGCCACGCCGTCGGAGATCATGCTCCGCTCGGTCTCCAGGCCCGCCACCGCCTCGGGGCTGTCTATGACGACCTGGTCACCGCTCAGGACGTCGCCTCCGTGCGTCCAGATGTACTCGAGGCCGTTCACCGTACCGCCCTCGTACTGGGCGCCCTGGAAGACGAAGCCGTCCCTCGTGCCCGTGTCCTGTGCCGTCTTCAGGGCCATCTCCTTCATCTCGTCCCACGTCCCGGGAGGCTCGGAGAAGCCGGCCTGTTCCAGCAAGTCCGTGCGGTAGTAGAGCATTCCCGCGTCGGTGAACCAGGGGACGCCGTAGATGGCTCCCTCGTAGACTAGGGAGTCCACGGGGGCGGGCAGGAACCGCTGGCGCTCGCTCTCGGGGAAGCGGTCTGAGACGTCAAGGATCCAGCCGTTAGCGGCGAACTGAGCCGGCCAGATGACGTCTCCGCCTATGACGTCTATCTCCGAGGCGGCGGCCTGCAGCTCGGTTCTTAGCTGGTCGAAGTACTGTCCCGTGTCGGCGGGCATCTCCCTGTACCTGACCTGGAACTCGCCCTTGTGCTCCTCGTTGAACGTGTCTACGAGGTCCTGCAACGTGCCGCTTGAGTCCACACCCATGGCGAAGACGAGATCCCCCGAGCCCGAGCCGCCCCCGCCGCACCGAGCATGGCCATCCCCGCGAGCCCGGCGCCGCCCAGCCTCAAGAACTCCCGGCGGCTCAACGAGCCCCCGATCGGCGACGCCGCATTCCTCCTGCGCATCCTCGCTCTCCTTTCCGTTGGCAGCATCCTACATTATCGTCACGAACGCACCCGCTCGCGGGCTCTTGCGGGGCTCCTCCTCGCGCGCTACCGTGCCGGAGACCTTTCGAGAGACGAGGAGGCCCCGATGGGCGAGAGCAACCCGCCGGTCTCGACCGGCCGCGGCGACGACGGGACGACGAGCCTGCTCGGGTCGGGCCGGCTGGGCAAGAACGACCCGCGCATAATTACTCTAGGCGACGTGGACGAGGCGAGTGCCTTCCTCGGTCTCGCCCGCGCCGAGGCGGCCGGAGAGATCGGGGAGTTGCTCCTTGAGCTACAGCGACTTCTCTACCGCATCATGGGCGACGTGGCGATGCCCCAGGGAGAGAACGCCGTGGGGGAGCGGGATCTCGCCTTCGTCGACGGCGCCCTCGAGGAGTGGCGCGAGAAGACGGAGATCCCCAGAGCCTTCGTAGTCCCCGGCGAGAGCCGGCTCGGGGCCCTCCTCGACGTCGCCCGCACGGTGGTCAGGCGCGCCGAGCGGAGCCTCGTCGCCGCCGGGTACGCGGACGAGCACCCCTACGCCTTGCGGGTAGTCAACCGGGTCTCCGACCTGCTCTTCGTCGTGGCCCGGGCCGCCGACGGGAGGAGGACGCTCTCCAGGGGTTGAGCGGGCCGGGCCGTAGGGCACGCGGTTATGATGGACTGGCTAGATACGATACTTGGAGGAGGAACTCGATGGCTGTAGACTTCGGCGTCTTCGTCCCGCAGGGGTGGCGCATGGACCTGGTCGAGATAGAGGATCCTTTCGAGCAATACGAGGCGATGACGCGGGTGGCGAGGGTAGCCGAAGGGACCGGGGCCTACGACTCCATCTGGGTCTACGATCACTTCCACACCGTCCCCGAGCCGACAAGGAACACCGTCTTCGAGGCATGGACGATCAGCGCCGGGCTCTCTCGCGACACCAAGAGCATAAAGATCGGGCAGATGGTCACCTGCAACGGCTACCGCAACCCGGCGCTGCTTGCCAAGATCTCCTCCACCGTGGACGTGATGAGCAACGGACGTCTCCTCTTCGGCCTCGGCGCCGGCTGGTATGAGCACGAGTGGCGCGCCTACGGCTACGGCTTCCCCGAGGTTCCCGTGCGGATGCGGGCTTTCAAGGAGGCCTGCGAGATCATCCACCGCATGTGGACCGAGGACGGCGTCATCTTCGACGGCGAGTTCTACCAGATAGACGGGCCTATAAACGAGCCGAAAGGCGTGCAGTCCCCCCACCCGCCGTTCTGGATCGGAGGTGGCGGCGAGAAGGTGACCCTGAGGCTCGTCGCCCGCTGGGGCGACGCCTGCAACGTCGGCGGCAAGCCTGAGAGGCTCCGCCACAAGTTCGGCGTCCTGCGCGGCCATTGCGAGGACCTGGGGAGAGATTACGAGGAGATCACACGCTCCACCTCCATCAACGTCTTTTTGCTGGAGGAGGGAGACGACCCGGAAGACGCCACGGCCCTTGCTCGCGGCAGTAAGAGCTACGACGAGTACTCGGAGCAATTCATGGTCGGCACGGCGGAGGAGATCGTCGAGCGGCTCAGGCCGCGGGTCGAGGCTGGGGTCAACTACTTCATAACCTACATGCCGCGCGTCGCCTACGAGCCCGGGATGGTCGAGCGCTTCGCCAGGGAGGTGATCCCAGCTTTCTCCTAGGGCCGCGGCCTTGTCCTGGCGGCGTCCGGGGATGTATCTTGGGCCGTCCGATGAGAGAGCTTAGAGAGGCTGGCTGACGGTAGCGACGGCGTTCTTCATAGTGCTGACGGTCTTCGTGCCCGTCCTGGCAGCCGTCCTGGGGCTGATCCTCGTGCAGCGCGTGGTGCCCCCGACACATCGCGCGGAGCACAACGACGTAGCCGGCTTTATCTACGCGGTCGTCGGGGTCGCCTACGCCGTGCTGCTGGCGTTCGTAGTTATCGTGGTGTGGCAGGACTACGAGAGAGCCAAGGAGACGGTGGAGAGCGAGGCAAACGAGCTGGCCGGGGTCTACTTGCTCGCCGACCGGTTCCCCGGCTCCTCCGGGGAGCGCGTCCAGGAGCTCGCCCGCTCCTACGCCAAGACCGTCGTGGAGGAGGAGTGGCCGCTGATGGAAGAGGGCGAGTCGAGCGAGCGCGAGCGCGCTCCTGCGCGAGCTCGGGTTCAGCGTGCTGAACGTCGATACCGGCGCGGGCGCGGGTCAGGTGCTCTACGACCAGGGACTCACGCGGATGCACGAGGTGTCCGACGCCAGGCGGCTGCGGCTGCTGGAGACCAGGGAGGGCCTGCCCGAGATCCTCTGGGTAGTCCTCATCTCCGGCGGCGTGGTAATCGTGACCTTCACCTACCTCTTCGGGCTCAAGAACAACTGGGCGCACGCGCTCATGGTCGCCGCCCTGACGCTCGTCATCTGCGGCATTCTCTTCACCATCGGCTCGTTCGAGTACCCCTTCGCCGGAGAGGCCAAGATCCAGCCTGACGCCTTCGAGGAGGTGCTGCGCAGCTTCGAGCAGGACTAGAACGGTTTGCGGAGAGGATGGGCCTCCGGAGGTCTCTTGGTTCTTAGGTTTTTAGGAGCGCCTGGCGGGGCGGGTTCCAGACTTCCCGACCCTCAAAGCCCCGCTTCGCGGAAGGTTCGAACTTTTCGCAATCCGCATTAGACCCGGTAGCGATTCGCTAGGCCGGCTTCTCCACCCACTCCGGGTCGGGGGTGATACGGGGCTCCGGCTTGGGCCCCGGACCGTCGAGGCCGGTGGAAGAGACCGTCATGAGGACCCGCACGCTCACGTCGTGGTCGCAGAGGGCTTGGCATGAGAGCCTGACCTGCCCGAGCAGGTCCCGGCTCTCGAGCACCTCCAGCTCGGCCCGGGTCATCTTCTCGGGCTCGCCTTTGAGGTACTCGATGCGGCAGGTGGTACACCGGGCGTACGAGCCGCAGCGGTGCAGGATGTCCACCCCGGCGTCCTCCTCGATCGCCAGCACCAGCCGCTTGCCTTCCTCTACGTCGAACGCTCCGACGCCCTCGACTTCGAGCTTCGGCACTGGTCCCTCCTTTAGCAATCAGCTTTCTTACGGTTGGCGAGATTTTAACCGACAAAGAACCGGCTCTCGCCGCAGCCGGTGTCGAGTCTCTGCACCGGAGCGGCACCTGGCCCAGGGCTGATAGCTGACGGCTATCTCAGGATAGTCTAAACTTCCCCCGCGCCGCGAAAGGGGGTTGGGTTTGGATCATAGGCCGCCTTCGGTAAGGGTAGAGAGACCCTGGGGCAGGTTCGAGCAGTACACCCACAATCTGCCGTGCACGGTGAAGATCATTACGGTCGCCCCGGGCGGCACCCTTAGTCGCCAGTACCACGAAAAGCGCGACGAGCTCTGGGTGGTCATTGACCCGGGCGCGTGTGTGGAGCTTGACGGCGCGGTCCTCTACCCCGAGCCAGAGGAGAAGCTCTTCATCCCTCGCGAGACGGTCCACAGGCTCTCGGCGCCGGCGGGCGGAGACCCGGTGAGGATACTGGAGATCTCCTTCGGTCACTTCGACGAGGACGACATCGTCCGCCTGGACGACGTCTACGGCCGCGCGGGACCGTGATGGGCCTTACCGCGATCCCTGGGTGAGCCTCGGGGGCGAAGAGGACGCGCGCCGCGAGCCGCGCGAGGGTTCTTTGCGCGTCTCTCCCCTGCTCCTGCTCTTCGCCCTCCTGCTGCTGGCGCTCCTCGCTGTAGCGGCCCTGCTGGTGTGGAGGTCCCTGGGCGACGAGCTCTCCGGCACCAGCGTGGCGAGGGACTCCGTGGACTCGGGGCCGGAGCCGCGCGTCCGCGTCGCCAACGGTGTCGGGAAGGTGAGGGTCGAGGGCGTGGAGGGGATCGACGCCGTCGAGTACGAGGTAACGAGGTACGCACTGGGTCCCGACCCCGCCACCGCCAAGCGGAGGGCCTCCGAGGTGCCCGTTGACCTCTCGCGCGAAGACTCGACGCTCGTGCTGCAGACCGATGGGGGCCAGGGTACCGGCGCCGACTACGAGCTCAGGGTCCCGGTTCGCGGCGCCGTCGAGGTCGAGGCAGGGGCGGGGGACGTGGAGGTGAGCGGCGTCTCGGGCGAGGTCAGGGTCGTGGCCGAGGCTGGCGACGTGACGGTGCGTGGCGCCGGCAGCGACGTGGCGGTCGAGGCCCCGCGGGGCGATGTCGCCGTTGAGGACGTAAACACCGATACGGGCCAGGCCGAGCTGCAGGTGGGCGCGGGCGACCTCGCGCTGCGGGACCTCATCGTAGGCACCCTCGAGGCCAGCGTCGAGTCGGGGGACGTCACCCTCTCCGGGCGCTTCTCCGGGAGCGGCAGGATCTTCGTCGAGACCGGCAACATAACCGCGAACCTCCCGCCCGAGGACACGCGCGAGTTGACTCTGGAGACGAACGTGGGCAACGTCGTGCGCGAGACCCCGACCGAGGACCAGGATAACTCCCGGAAAGAAGGGTCCTAGTGTTCCGGCGGCGCCGGGCGGAACCCTCCGTTCACCACTCCCCTGAGGACTTCTGGGGTGCCTTGAAGGAGGTCTGGTTGGCCCCACGCCGCTTCTTCGAGCGTCTCGACCCCGAGGGCGGTCTCGTCAGGCCGGCGCTCTTCGCCTCGATCGTGCTCTACCTGAACCTGCTCCTGGAGGCCGCGCTGCAAGCCGTCTGGTTGGGGGAGTTCAATTTCGCCCTGATCTACGCGCCCTTTCTCGGCCTCGTCGTCGCCCTCGTGCTGGGACCGCTGCTCGTAGCCGGGCTCTCGATTCTCGTGCTCGTCGTCCTCGAAGGGGCGCCCTCGCGCCGCGGCTTCAGCCCCGTCTTCAGGGCCCTCGGGTACGCCAGCGGGATCGGGGCCGTTCTCTGGGTCCCCTACGCCCCCCTCCTCGCGATCCCCTACGGTGCCCTCGTCGCAACCGTAGCCGTGAAGGAAGCGCTGGATATCTCCTGGGGAAAGGCCGCGGCGGGCGCTCTCATCCCGCTCTTCGCCGTGCTCCTGATACTGCTCCTCCTCACCGGCCCCGGAGAAGCTCTCGGGTTCCTCCTCAACCCGCCAGGCAGTTAATCCGCGCCGCTACGTGTCGATCTTTGCCGCGCCCGGGCGGGAGATCTGCGCG